>NZ_JBEXKC010000041.1:0-71191 GCF_040609475.1 Streptomyces sp. NPDC004667
CCTTTGTACTCACCCTCGCGGGCTTTCCTCCGGGCTTTCGTTCTGTTCTTGCGTTTCCGACTCTATCAGACTCTTTCGTGTCCGATTTTCCTCGGTGCTTTCGAGGTTCTGCGCTTTCGCGCTTTCCCTTTCCGGCGGTTCCGACTCTATCAGATCCTTTCGGGCCTGACTCCCAGTCAGCGGGTTTTGCGTTCCGGGCTGTTGGGCCCTTCCGGCGAGTGAGACAGTAGCGGATTCCCTGCCCCCGAAGCCAATCGGCGGCTGCGTCCTGGAACGCGGATTCCTCATTCGCAAATACGCATGAAAACGAGACGACAGCATGCGTCGTTCGTTCGAATGTGTAGTGCGGGATGGCTGTCCGGGGACCGACCGGGGTCGGCGCTCACTTCGGACAACTCGAAGAACCTTACGGATCGGGCACAGGCGTGTCAACCCCCGGCTGACCTCCGGGAAACCTCCCGCGCTCCTCGCCGCTCCCGGGCTACGCTGCCTCCCATGACTACGCATGCGCTCATGCCCAGCCTTCGCTGGTGGGCCGCCTGACGGCGGCCGACCTTCCACGCGAGCACGCATGCGCTCACGGCCGCCGCTACGGCGGCCGTTTCTGTTTCTCCCTCCCGGGAGTGGCTCGGTCGCCCGTCGCGGTGGCTCCGACACCACACACAGGGAGAGCAGGACATGACGAGGATCTTCAGCGGGGTCAAGCCGACGGGGCATCTGACGCTGGGGAACTACCTGGGCGCCGTACGCCAGTGGGTCGCCGCGGACCACGAGCCCGACGACGCGCTGTTCTGCGTGGTCGACCTGCACGCGCTGACCGTCGAACACGATCCGGCGCGCGTGCGGCGGCTCAGCCGGCAGGCCGCGACGCTACTGCTCGCCGCCGGCCTGGATCCCGCGCGGTGCACGCTCTTCGTGCAGAGCCACGTCGACGAGCACACCCGGCTGGCCTACCTGCTGGAGTGCACCGCCACCGACGGGGAGCTGCGGCGGATGATCCAGTACCGGGAGAAGACGGCCAGGGCCCGGGAGTCGGGGGAAGGGGTGCGGCTGTCGTTGCTCACCTATCCCGTGCTGATGGCCGCCGACATCCTGGCGTACCGGGCGGACGACGTGCCGGTGGGTGAGGACCAGCGGCAGCACGTGGAGCTGACGCGGGACCTGGCGGTGCGGTTCAACCAGCGGTACGGGCCGGTCTTCACCGTGCCGAGGGCGACGCTGCCGACGGTGGCCGCGCGGGTCATGGACCTCCAGGACCCGACGTCCAAGATGGGGAAGTCGCACGAGAACGGCGCCGGGATCGTGTACCTGCTCGACGAGCCGGAGGTGGTGCGCAGGAAGGTGATGCGTGCCGTGACGGACAGCGGGGAGGGCGGGGTGGTCTACGACCGGGCCGCGCGGCCGGGGGTGGCGAACCTGCTGGACGTCCTCGCGGCCTGTACGGGCGGGGAGCCCGAGGAGCTCGCGCGGGGGTACGAGCAGTACGGGCCGCTGAAGCGGGACGTCGCCGACGCGGTGGTGGAGCTGCTGCGGCCGCTTCGGGAGCGGCACGCCGAGCTGGCGGCGGACCCCGGGGAGGTGGAGCGGGTGCTGCGGGCCGGGGCCGGGCGGGCCCGGGCCCTGGCGCGGCCGGTGGTGGACCGGGCGTACGAGGCGATCGGGCTGCTGGCGCCCTAGGCCTCGTCCTCGTACGCCCGTGGCGGCGGTCCGGTCAGTTGGCTCCGGAGGCGAGTTCGCGGCTGCGGTCGCGGGCTGCCTCCAGGGCCGCGATCAGGGCCGCGCGGACGCCGTGCTTCTCCAGTTCGACGATGGCGTTGATGGTCGTGCCGGCCGGGGAGGTGACGGCCTCGCGGAGCTTGACCGGGTGCTCGCCGCTGTCGCGGAGCATGACGGCGGCGCCGATGGCGGCCTGGACGATGAGGTCGTGGGCCTGGGCGCGGGGCAGTCCGAGGAGGATGCCGGCGTCGGTCATGGCCTCGACCAGGAAGTAGAAGTAGGCGGGGCCGGAGCCGGAGAGGGCGGTGGCCGCGTCCTGCTGGGACTCGGGGACGCGCAGGGTCTTGCCGACGCCGCCGAAGATCTCCTCGGTGTGGGCGAGGTGGGCGGCGGTGGCGTGGCTGCCGGCCGAGATGACGGACATGGCCTCGTCGACGAGGGCGGGGGTGTTCGTCATGACGCGGACGACGGGGGTGCCGGGGGCGAGCCGCTCCTCGAAGAAGGAGGTCGGGATGCCGGCGGCGCCGCTGATGACCAGGCGGTCGGAGGGGACGTGCGGGGCGAGCTCTTCGAGGAGCTTGCCCATGTCCTGCGGCTTCACGGTGAGGATGAGGGTGTCGGCGCGCTTGGCGGCCTCGGCGTTGGTGACGGCCTCGACGCCGTAGCGGGTGCGGAGCTCCTCCGCGCGTTCGGGGCGGCGGGCGGTGACGAGGAGTTTCGCGGCGGGCCGGCCGCCGCGGATCATCCCGCTGAGCAGGGCCTCGCCGATCTTGCCGGTACCGAGGACTGCGACTGTCTGGGTCATGCCCGATTCACCTCGCCGAACGAACGTAAGGGCGTACGCGCTCATCCTTGCACCCGGGTGCGGGGTGGGGCCGGGTGTGTCCGGTCCGTGGGCGGTCTACGGGGTGCGGCGGCGCAGGGTGGCGGCGCCGAGGGCCAGGACGAGGAGGGCGCAGGCGGCGACGACGACGGTGTCGCGGACGAAGTCGGCCGTCATGTCGGTGTGGGTGAGGACCTGGGTCATGCCGTCGACGGCGTAGGACATGGGCAGGACGTCGGAGATGGCCGAGAGGACGGGCTGCATGGTGTCGCGGGCGGCGAAGAGTCCGCACAGGAGCAGCTGCGGGAAGATCACGGCCGGCATGAACTGGACGGCCTGGAACTCGGACGCGGCGAAGGCGGAGACGAAGAGGCCGAGGGCGGTGCCGAGGAGGGCGTCGAGGAGGGCGACGAGCAGGAGCAGCCAGGGGGAGCCGACGACGTCGAGGCCGAGTAGCCAGAGGGCGAGGCCGGTGGCGAGGAGCGACTGGACGACGGCGACGGCGCCGAAGGCGAGGGCGTAGCCGGCGATGAGGTCGCCCTTGCCCAGCGGCATGGCGAGGAGGCGTTCGAGGGTGCCGGAGGTGCGTTCCCGCAGGGTGGCGATGGAGGTGACGAGGAACATCGTGATGAGGGGGAAGATCCCGAGGAGGGACGCGCCGATGCTGTCGAAGGTGCGCGGGCTGCCGTCGAAGACGTAGCGGAGCAGGGTCAGCATCAGGACGGGGACCAGCAGCATCAGGGCGATGGAGCGCGGGTCGTGGCGGAGCTGGCGCAGGACGCGGGCGGCGGTGGCGGTGGTGCGGGCGACGTTCATCGGGTCTGCTCCGGGAGGGCGGTGACGTGGGCGGGGGCGGCGGCCGCGGCGTTGGCTTCGTCGACGAGGCGCAGGAAGCCCTCCTCGACGGTGGTGGCGTGGGTGCGGGTGCGCAGGGCGTCGGGGGTGTCCTGGGCGAGGATGCGGCCCTCGCGCATGAGGAGGAGGTCGTGGCAGCGCTCGGCCTCGTCCATGACGTGGGAGGAGACGAGGATCGTGGCGCCGCGGGTGGCGGTGATGTCGTGGAAGAGGTTCCACAGGTCGCGGCGCAGGACGGGGTCGAGGCCGACGGTGGGTTCGTCGAGGACGAGCAGTTCGGGGGCGCCGAGCAGGGCGACGGCGAGGGAGACCCGGCTGCGCTGGCCGCCGGAGAGGTTGCCGGCGAGGGCGTCGGCGCGGGTGGTGAGGTCGACGTCGGTGATGGCGCGGGTGACGGCTTCGCGGCGGCGGTCGGCGGCGGCGCGGCCGGGGTCGAGGACGGCGGCGAAGTAGTCGAGGTTCTGCCGGACGGTGAGGTCGTCGTAGACGGAGGGGGCCTGGGTGACGTAGCCGATGCGGGAGCGGAGCGCGGGGTGGCCGGCGGGGCGGCCGAGGACGTCGAGGGTGCCGGTGACGTGGGCCTGGGTGCCGACGACGGCGCGCATGAGGGTGGATTTGCCGCAGCCGGAGGGGCCGAGGAGGCCGGTGATGCGGCCGCGGGGGACCTCGAAGGCGAGGTCGTCGAGGACGGTGCGCGGGGTGCGGCCGGTGCCGCGGCGGACGGTGAGGCCGTGGGCGTGGACGGCGGGGGTGTGGACGGCGGGGGGTGCGGTGGACGGCGGCGCCTCGGGCCCGTTATTCATCATGTGATGAATAATGCTCCTGGCGGTGCCGGTCGTCAATCCGCGGACGCGCCCGGGTTACTTCTTGCGCTTGGGGCGGCGGGCGGCCGGGTTGCCGGTACGGGTGCTGCGGCGGCGGGCGTACTCGGCCTGGGCCCGCTCGTACTCGGCGCGGCGGAGCTTCTCGCCGGGGGCTTCGACGAGGCAGCGCAGGAAGTACGCGATGAGGGAGCCGATGAAACCGATCGCCTTCAGGCCCTTGAGGGCGGCCTCGTCGGAGGACGGGGCGGGGCGGCGGCCGAAGGACTCCCAGGTCTTGACGAAGGCGATGGAACTGGCGATCGCGAAGAGCACGACCACGGAGATGCTGAGGAACGGACCGACGTTGCCGATCTCCAGGCCCTCGTAGGCGAAGCGCAGGAGGTACGCGGAGGCGAAGGCGCCGAGCAGCGAACCGGCCGCGACGGCGACGCGGCGCAGGACGTAGCCGTTGTCGTGCTCCACCCAGGTGGTGCCGAAGAACTTGATCGGCTCGGGCTGCGGCCCGGGGGCCGGCCCGTCCGTGCCCGCTTCCCGGCCGTGGGTCTGGTCTCGTCGGTCGTCGTCGCTCACAGCAGCGATTATCCCCCGGCGGGGTGCGGGCGCCCGAGGCGTCTCGCGTGGCGGAACGGGTGACCCCGTCCCGTCCGGGCGGTCGCCGGGACGGCGGCACCAACGGGGGCTGGCCCCACCCCCGATGGGCCGGACAGCCGGATGGCCTCAGGGATCCGGTGTCGGCGACGGTGGGGTGGTCCGAGCAGACCGCCCACAGACAAGGCACCATCGTGCGCATCGTCACGGCCACCGCCGTCGCCCTGGCCCTCACCCTCGGGGCCGCGCCGGCCGCCACCGCCCGGCAGCCGGCCACCGACGGGATCTGGCGCACGGACGGCTACGGCACCGTGCTGTCCATCCGCGACGGAACCTTCCAGGAGTACCAGACCACCGCCGTCAGCTGTCTCGCGGGCGCCTCCGCACGCCGGACCGGCCCCGATGCCTACACCAGGACCGACGGCACCGTCCTGACGGTGCGCACCCGGGGAGACGGCGGGTCCGTGCGGGCGGACGGCGACGTCGGCGAGCGGAACCTGCGCAGGATCGCGGAGCTGCCCGCCGCCTGCAGGAGGCAGGCCCCCCGGGATTCGGTCGCCGCCTTCGACGTCTTCTGGCAGTCCTTCGAGGAGAACTACCCCTTCTTCGCCGCCAAGGGCGTCGACTGGCACGCCGTGCGCGACCGGTACCGGCCCCGGGTGCACGCGGACACTCCCCCGGACGAGCTCTTCGCCGTCTTCAGCGAGATGGTCGGGCCGCTCCACGACGCCCACGTCGCCGTCCAGGACGGCGACCGGATCTTCGCGCGGGGGCGCCCCGGCACCGTCCAGCCCGACGGCACGCTGGACGCCAGGGTGAAGGAGTTCGTCGTGGAGCGCGACCTCAAGGGCGCCCGGAACATCCGGGACTTCGCCAACGGGCGGATCACCCACGCCGACCTCCCCGGCGGGCAGGGCTACCTGCGGATCTCCGGCTTCACCGGGTACGCGGCGCCCGGGGCCCCGTACAGCGCCCAGCTGGCCGAGCTCGACCGGGCGCTGGACACGGCCCTCGGGCGCGATGGCGGCCGGCAGCCGAAGGGCCTGGTCATCGACCTGCGGATCAACGGCGGCGGCTCCGACGCCCTGGCCCTCCACCTGGCCGGGCGGCTCACCGACAGCCCCTACCTCGCCTACTCCAAGCGGGCCCGCAACGACCCCGCCGACGCCACCCGGCACACCCGCCCCCAGCCCGTGTACGTCACGCCCGCCCGGGGCCCCCGCTACACCGGGCCGGTCGCCGTGCTGACCGGCGGATCGACCGTCAGCGCGGGGGAGACCTTCACCCAGGCCCTCATGGACCGGCCGGGCCGGACGGTCCGCGTCGGGCAGCCCACGCAGGGCGTCTTCTCGGACTTCATGGTGCGCGCCCTCCCCAACGGCATGGCCGCCTGGATGCCGAACGAGGAGTACCTGACCCGGTCGGGAACGACCTTCGACGGCACGGGCGTCGCGCCGCACCTCACCGAGCCGGTCTTCACCGACGAGGAGTTCGCCGCCGGGAGGGACTCCGCCTTCGACCGGGCCGTGGACGTCCTGCGGGAGCGGACCGCCCGCTAGGCAGTCCCCTTCCGGACGGCAGCGCGCCGGCCGGGACCCTCGTGCGAGGGTCCCGGCCGGCGCACGTCGTTCCCGGTTCCGCCGCGCTCAGTCGCAGCGGCCGGCGACGTAGCCGTCGGTGCCGGTCTTCACGTAGGCGTCCGAGACGAACTTCCCGTTGCCGATGCAGTCCCAGATGTCCGTCGTGCCGTACGGGCCCGAGACCGTGGTCCCCGGGCACTGGCAGCGGATCGAGACGCTCGCGCCGAGCGGCAGGGTGTCGATGATCGCGTAGCCGGTACCGGGACCGCTGCGGACGTTGACCCGGTACCCCGGCGCGACCTGGAACATCGGCAGGCCGGCGGTGGCCGCGAGGCCCTCGGCTTGGCTTGATTCGTTCTCGACTGACATAAGACTCTCCCCCCATGGGTGTTGCGCTGCGCAACGCGCGCAGGGTAGCAAGCCCTTGGATGCTCGCATGTGCCATCGACTAGGCTCCGACGGGGGTGGTGAGCGGTGCATTCGCTGCGGGCGGACTACGCGGGGTTTCCGGAGTACGCCGGGCAGTACCGGCTCGAATCCGTGCTCGGCTCCGGTGGCATGGGCGTCGTCCACCTGGCCGCCTCCAGCTCCGGGCTGAAACTCGCCGTCAAGGTCGTGCACGCCCAGCACGCGGTGGATCCGGAGTTCCGGGCGCGCTTCCGGCAGGAGGTCGCCGCCGCCCGGCGGGTGAGCGGGGCGTTCACCGCGCCCGTCGTGGACGCCGATCCGGACGCGGAACGGCCGTGGATGGCCACCCTGTTCATCGACGCCCCGACGCTTTCCGAGCGGGTACGGGAACGCGTGCTGGACCCGCCGGAGCTGGCCCGGCTCGCCGCCGGGCTGGCGGAGGCGCTGCGGGACATCCACCGGGCCGGGGTCGTGCACCGGGACCTGAAGCCCAGCAACGTGCTGATGGCCCCGGACGGGGTGCGGGTCATCGACTTCGGCATCTCGCGCCCGGCCGACAGCGACCTGCGCACCGAGACCGGCAAGCTGATCGGGACGCCGCCGTTCATGGCGCCGGAGCAGTTCCAGCGGCCCCGGGAGGTCGGGACCGCGGCGGACGTGTTCGCGCTGGGGGCGGTGCTCGTGCACGCGGCGACGGGGCGGGGGCCGTTCGACTCCGACAGCCACTACCTGGTGGCGTACCAGGTGGTGCACAGCGAGCCGGACCTGACGGGACTCCCGGCCCGGCTCGTACCGATCGTGGCCCGGTGCCTGGCGAAGGATCCGGCGGACCGGCCGACCGCGGACGCGCTGATCGCCGAGATCCGGACGGTGACGGGCCGGACGGGGGAGGACACCCAGGCCTTCATACCGCACCCCCGTCGGCCCGTCGTCGAGGAGGAGATCACGCACCGGCGGGACCGGCCCGCCGTGGACGGTGTCGGCCCGGCGGAGCCCGTCGACCCGGCGGCCGCGCCGCGCGGGCGCGCGGGACGCCGGAGGGCGGTCGCGGCGGGGGCCCTCGGGCTGCTGCTCGCCGCCGTGGCCGCCGGCGGGTACCTGTGGTCCGGCGCGGGGGAGCCCGGGCCGGGCGCACCGCGGGACTCCGGGGCGTCCGCCGCGGCGGGGCACCCCGTGGTGTCCCCGTGGTCGGTCCCGCTGGGCGGGCACACCGCGTCCTGTTCGGCCGAGGCCGCCGGGCTGTACTGCTCGGGCCGCGGGCTGGCGGCGGCCCGGCTCGACGCCGCGAACGGTTCGACGACGTGGGCCGTCCGCACGAACGCCCCCGACCAGCCGGGTGCCACCACGATGACCCCGCTGTTCGCGGGCGGGACGCTGCTGGCGGCGGCGCCCGGCGGCGAGGTCCTCCAGGCCCTGGACGCGGGTACGGGTGCGGAGCGCTGGCGGCAGAAGCTGCCTCCGGGCGGCCGCGTGGTGGCCGCCGGTCCGCACGTCCTGCTGGTGACGCCGAACGGGGGCGTCACCGCCTTCGACGCCGCGTCGGGCACCGAGCGCTGGAACCGGCGGGGCGAGCCGGGATCCGGGTGGTGGGGTGCCCGGGGTCAGAAGGGCGAGCCGGTGTTCTACGTGTCGACGGCCGATCCGTCCGGCAAGTCCACCCAGGTCTCCGAAGTCGACGCGGCGAGCGGCGAGGTGCGCTGGCAGGTGCGGGCGGTGGGCCGGCTGCAGCCGTTCGGCACGGCACGCGGTGCGCTCTGCCTGCTGGACAACGATCCGACGACCCACGCGGGCGCCGTCGTCCGGATCGACCTGGCGACGCGCTCGGTCCACCGGGTCCAGCTGTCGGCCCCGCTGTACGACGCTCAGGCGACGGTGGAGCCGAACGGAACGGTGTACGCCTTCGGTACGCAGGGCGCGGTCGTGGCGGTCGACACGAACAAGGAGCTGTGGCGGCTGGAGACCGGCGCGGCGAGCGCCTCCGGTCCCGCGTTCCTCGACGGGCGGGTGTACCTGACCGCGTCGGACGGCCGTCTGCTGGCCGTCGACGCGGCGGCGGGGCGGCTGCTGGGACAGACCAGGGCCCGCATGGCCACCGGCCAGGCCACGGTGAGCGCCGCCGTGCCCGCTCCCGTGTTCTCCGGCGGCCGGGTCTACGCCTCCGCCCCCGACGGGACCGTCTTCGCCGTGGACGCGAGGAACCCTGCGGGGTGGTGAGCCACGGCCGTCGGGCGGAGCCCGGCGCAGCGCCGCGAAGCCCGGGAGGCGCCCCGGCGCCGAACGGCGCGAGCGGCGCGTCGGGAAGGAGACGCGAGGAACCCCGCCGGGTGGTGAGCCGCCCGGCGGGGCTGCGAAGGCCGGTGGGTCAGCCCAGGCGGGTGACGTCGCGGACCGCGCCCTTGTCGGCGCTGGTGGCCATCGCCGCGTAGGCGCGCAGGGCCGCGGAGACCTTGCGCTCGCGGTCCTTGGGGGCGTAGACGCCGCCGAGGGCCTCGTGGCGGGCAGCCAGCACCTCGTCGGAGACCAGGAGCTCGATGGAGCGGTTCGGGATGTCGATGCGGATGCGGTCGCCGTCCTCGACGACGGCGATGTTGCCGCCCGAGGCCGCCTCCGGGGAGGCGTGGCCGATGGACAGGCCCGAGGTGCCGCCGGAGAAGCGGCCGTCCGTCACCAGGGCGCAGACCTTGCCGAGGCCGCGGCCCTTGAGGAAGGAGGTCGGGTAGAGCATCTCCTGCATGCCGGGGCCGCCGCGCGGGCCCTCGTAGCGGATGACGACGACGTCGCCCGGCGCGATCTGCTTGCTGAGGATCTTCTCGACGGCCTCGTCCTGCGATTCGCAGACCACGGCCGGGCCCTCGAAGGTCCAGATCGACTCGTCGACGCCGGCCGTCTTGACCACGCAGCCGTCGGCCGCGATGTTGCCGCGCAGGACGGCGAGGCCGCCGTCCTTGGAGTACGCGTGCTGCACGGAGCGGATGCAGCCGCCCTCGGCGTCGAGGTCGAGGGTCTCCCAGCGCTCGGACTGGGAGAAGGCGGTCGCGGAGCGCTTGCAGCCGGGGGCCGCGTGCCACAGCTCCATCGCCACCTCGGAGGCGGTGCCGGAGCGGGCGTCCCACTGCGCGAGCCAGTCCTCCAGGTTGTCCGAGTGGACGGTGTTGACGTCCTTGTTGAGGAGCCCGCCGCGGTGCAGTTCGCCGAGGATGGCGGGGATGCCGCCGGCGCGGTGGATGTCCTCCATGTAGTACGTGCCGCCGGGCGCCACGTTGGGGGCGACCTTGGACAGGCACGGGACGCGGCGCGAGACGGCGTCGATGTCGGTGAGGTCGTAGTCCAGGCCGGCCTCCTGGGCGGCGGCGAGGAGGTGGAGGATCGTGTTCGTGGAGCCGCCCATGGCGATGTCGAGGGCCATGGCGTTCTCGAAGGCCTCGCGGCTGGCGATGTTGCGCGGGAGGACGGACTCGTCGCCGCCCTCGTAGTAGCGCTTGGTGATCTCCACGACCGTGCGGCCGGCGTCCTCGTACAGGGCGCGGCGGGCGGTGTGCGTGGCGAGGACCGAGCCGTTGCCGGGGAGGGCGAGGCCGATGGCCTCGGCGAGGCAGTTCATCGAGTTGGCGGTGAACATGCCCGAACACGAGCCGCAGGTCGGGCAGGCGTTCTCCTCGATGCGCAGGACGTCCTCGTCGGAGACGTTCTCGTTGGAGGCGTCGACCATGGCGTCGATCAGGTCGAGCTTGCGGACGGTGCCGTCGACGAGGGTGGCCTGGCCGGCCTCCATCGGGCCGCCGGAGACGAAGACGACCGGGATGTTCAGGCGCAGGGCCGCCATCAGCATGCCGGGGGTGATCTTGTCGCAGTTGGAGATGCAGATCAGCGCGTCGGCGCAGTGCGCCTCGACCATGTACTCGACCGAGTCCGCGATCAGGTCGCGGGAAGGCAGGGAGTACAGCATGCCGGCGTGGCCCATGGCGATGCCGTCGTCGACCGCGATCGTGTTGAACTCGCGCGGGATCGCGCCGGCGGCGCGGATCGCGTCCGAGACGATGCGGCCGACCGGGGCCAGGTGGGTGTGGCCGGGGACGAACTCGGTGAAGGAGTTGGCGACCGCGATGATCGGCTTGCCGATGTCCTCGCTCGCTACGCCCGACGCGCGCATCAGCGCACGAGCGCCTGCCATGTTGCGGCCGTGGGTGACGGTGCGGGACCTCAGCTCGGGCATGCGGTTTCACTCCCCATGAGTGCGGCTGTACGGTCAGCCGCGACTGTGGATATGGCTCGGTTACAAAGCTACGCCCACCGCCCGCGATCCGGACGCCTCGTCCGGATGCCGGGACGGCGGGCTCATTCCTCGGTCAGGTAGCGCTGGAGCGTGGGCGCCACGAGGGCGACGATCGCCTCCGGGTCGGCGGACGCGAGCGGCTCCACGCGGACCACGTAGCGCAGCAGCGCGATGCCGATCATGTGGGAGGCGGCCAGCTCGGCGCGCAGCGTCGGGTCCGGTACGTCGAGGTCGGCGGCGACCCGTTCCAGGACCCGGCGCAGGATCAGGCCGCGCAGCACCTTGGCCGCGGCCTCGTGGGTGAGGGCGGAGCGGATCACGGCGAGCAGGGGGGCGCGGGAGACCGGGTTCTCCCAGATGCCGAGGAAGTAGCGGGCCAGTCGTTCCCCGATGCCGTCGGGGCCGTCGCCGATGATCGCCGGGACGACCAGGGCGGGCTCCATGCTCACCTCGATGACGGCGGCGAAGAGGTCGTCCTTGCTCCCGAAGTAGTGGTGCACCAGTGCCGGGTCCACGCCGGCCACCTTGGCGACGCCGCGCACGGAGGTCTTGTCGTAGCCGCGCTCGGCGAACACCTCGCGCGCGGCGAGGCGGATCCGCTCCTGGGTACCGGGGCCGTCGTCGGTCTCGTCCTGGCGGGGGCGGCCGGGGCCGCGGCGGCGCCTGACGGGCCCGGCGGGCGGCTCCGCGGGCGGCTCGGGGTGCGCCGAAGGCTCCGACGGCTCCCTCATGGGCGGCGCACCGGCTTCGAGAGGTGCAGGCGGGTGAAGGCCAGCGCCTCGGCGAGGTCCGCCTCGCGCTCGGCGGAGGACATGGCGCGGCGGGTGTTCACCTCGATGACGACGTGCCCGTCGAAGGAGGTCCGGGCCAGGCCGGTGAGCAGCTCGGCGCAGGGCTGGGTGCCCCGGCCGGGGACCATGTGCTCGTCCTTGGCCGATCCGTTGCCGTCGGCGAGGTGGATGTGGGCGAGCCGGTCGCCCATCCGGTCGATCATGGCGGTGGCGTCCGTACGGGCGGTGGCGGTGTGCGAGAGGTCGACGGTGAAGTGCCGGTAGTCGTCCTTGGTGACGTCCCACTCGGGCGCGTAGGCGAGCATCTCGCGGTCGCGGTAGCGCCAGGGGTACATGTTCTCCACGGCGAAGCGGACGTCGGTCTCGTCGGCCATCCGCCAGATCCCGCTGACGAAGTCGCGGGAGTACTGCCGCTGCCAGCGGAAGGGCGGGTGCACGACGACCGTGCTCGCGCCCAGCTTCTCGGCCGCCGCGCGGGCGCGCTGGAGCTTGATCCAGGGGTCGGTGGACCACACGCGCTGGGTGATGAGCAGGCAGGGGGCGTGGACGGCCAGGATCGGCACCCCGTGATGGTCCGACAGCCGGCGCAGGGCGTCGACGTCCTGGCTGACCGGGTCCGTCCAGACCATGACCTCGACGCCGTCGTAGCCGAGGCGGGCGGCGATCTCGAAGGCGGTCGCCGTGGACTCCGGGTAGACGGAGGCGGTGGAGAGCGCGACTTTCGGGGTGGAGGTGGTCGGGATACGGACTGGTTCTGCCACGGGGACAGATTACGGGGCCCCCGCCCCGCCGGGGCGGCCCGGCCCCGGAAGCCGTCTCAATGCCGTCGCCAGACCAGCGTGTAGCGCCAGAACAGCCGGCGGCGCAGCCGGACGCCCGGCAGCAGCCGGGCGGCCTCGTGGGCGATCTCGGCGAAGGTCATGGACGCGGGCCGGGTCGGGGCGGTCATCGAGACCGGGCGGGGTGCCGTACGCCCCTTGTTCTTGATCCATCCCAGGGCGGCGTTCAGCGGGACGGCGACGGCGCCGAGGAGGTGGTCGCCGCGGGTGCTCGCCCGGTACGCGCCGACGACGACCAGGGTCCCGCCGGGCGCGAGCCGCTCGCGGAAGTGGCCGAGGGCCTCGGTGAACGGCAGGTGGTGGAGGACGGCCACGCACGTGACGACGTCGTACGTCCCTTCCTCCGCCAGCGCCTCCCCGACGGCGAAGGTCACCGGCGCCCCGGCGGGGGTGAGCTCCCGGGCCCGCGCGACGATCCGCGGATCGGCGTCGACCCCGTGCACGGCGGCGGCGCGCGCGGTCAGCGCCCTGGCCAGGTCGCCGCTGCCGGAGCCGACGTCCAGGGCTCGGGCGCGGCGGCGGGGCAGCTGCCGCAGGATCCACGGGTGGTAGTGGGCGTTGTGGTCCCAGGGGTGGGCGTCGTTGAACCGGCCGAGGGCCTCGATGACGCGGGGCGTCAGGATCGTGATCATCCGACGATGGTCGCCGGGGCTACGGCAGGTGGTCCAGCCTCCGCAGGATCACGCCCTCGCGCAGGGCCCACGGGCAGATCTCCAGTTCGTCCACGCCGAAGAGGTCCATCGCGGCCTCCGCCACCAGGGCCCCGGCCAGGAGCTGGTTGGCCCTGCCGTCCGAGACGCCGGGGAGGGCGGAGCGTTCGGCGGTGGTCATCGCGGCCAGGCGCGGGACCCACTCGCCCAGGGACTTGCGGGTCAGGTCGCGCTGCACGTACAGGCCGTCCGCCTCCCGGGCCGCGCCCGCGATGCGGGCGAGCTGCTTGAAGGTCTTCGAGGTGGCGACGACGTGGTCCGGGGCGCCGAAGCGGCTGAACTCGCCGACCGTGCGGGCGATGCTGGCCCGCACGTGCCGGCGCAGGGCCTTCACGTCCGCGGGGTCCGGCGGGTCGCCGGGGAGCCAGGCGGAGGTGAGGCGGCCGGCGCCGAGCGGGAGGGAGACGGCCGCGTCCGGCTCCTCGTCGATGCCGTACGCGATCTCCAGCGAGCCGCCGCCGATGTCCAGGACCAGCAGCTTGCCGGCCGACCAGCCGAACCACCGCCGGACCGCGAGGAAGGTCAGCCGGGCCTCGTCGTCGCCGCTGAGCACCGGGAGCTCCAGCCCGGTCTCGGCCTTCACGCGGGCGAGGACCTCGTCGGCGTTGGTGGCCTCGCGCACCGCGCTGGTCGCGAAGGGCAGCAGGTCCTCGCAGCCCTTGTCCTCGGCGGCCTGCACGGCCTCGCCGATCACCGAGACGAGGCGCTCTATGCCGTCCGCGCTGACGGCCCCGCGCTCGTCCAGGAGCTGTGCCAGGCGCAGTTGCACCTTGTGCGAGTGCGCGGGCAGCGGGCGCGCGCCGGGGTGCGCGTCCACCACCAGCAGATGGATCGTGTTCGAACCCACATCGAGGACACCGAGTCTCATGCGGGAAACGCTACTGGGCCGAACGCGGAGGAGCGGAGTAAGGGGCCCTTAGGCTGGGCTTTGTGCCAAATACGAAGAAGGCCAACAAGACCCGGTCGACGAAGGACAAGGGCAAGGAGCCGGACGAGAAGGGGCTCGACTTCCCGCGGGCCTGGGTGGAATTCCCCGACCCCGCCGATGACGAGCAGGTCTTCCGCTGCGACCTGACCTGGCTGACCTCCCGCTGGACCTGCATCTTCGGCAGTGGCTGCCAGGGGATCCAGGCCGGGCGGGCCGATGACGGCTGCTGCACCCTCGGGGCGCACTTCTCCGACGAGGACGACGAGAAGCGGGTCGCCGAGAACGTGGCGCGGCTCACACCCGAGCTGTGGCAGTTCCACGACGTCGGGAGCGAGTCCGGCTGGACGCAGCTCGACGACGACGGGGAGAAGCAGACCCGCCGCTGGGACGGGGCCTGCATCTTCCTGAACCGGCCCGGTTTCCCGGCCGGGGCGGGGTGCTCGCTGCACATCCTGGCCCTCAAGGGGGGCCAGGAGCCGCTGGAGACCAAGCCGGACGTGTGCTGGCAGCTGCCGATCCGCCGGACGTACGAGTGGATCGACCGCCCCGACGACACCCGGATCCTGCAGGTGTCGATCGGCGAGTACGACCGGCGCGGCTGGGGTCCGGGCGGTCACGACCTGCACTGGTGGTGCACGTCGGCGACCTCCGCGCACGGTGCCGGCGACCCGGTGTACGTCTCGTACCGGGCGGAGCTGACGGAGCTGATGGGCGAGCAGGGGTACGCGGAGCTGGTGAAGCTGTGCGAGGCGCGGCTGGCCTCGCTGCTGCCGATGGCGCCGCATCCCGCGGACCCGGTGCCCCCGGTGGACCGCGCCTGACGGTGTCAGGGCCCGGAGGGGGCCGGTCCGGGGGAAACCGTTCCTCCTGAGGACGGCTCCGGGGCCGGGGGGTCCGTCGGCGTGGGCGTCGGGGTGGGCGTCGGCGTGGGGGTCGGTGTCGGGGTCGGCGTGGGGGTGGGCGTCGGGGTCGGTGTCGGTGTGGGCTCCGGCGGGTCCGGGGTGGGGGCCGGGCGGCCCCGGCCCTGGACGACGATCATCGCGCCGGCCGGGTCCACCCCGACGCGGGCGCTCCAGGCGCCGACGGGCTGGGCCCCGGCGTCCACGGTGATCCGCAGGATGACCGATTCTCCGGGGGCGAGCGTGCCCGCCGTCCGGCTCGCCCGCAGCCAGGGCGCGTCCGACCAGAGCCGCCAGTCGACGGGGCCGCCGCCGGAGGCCGTGAGGGTGAGCAGGGTGGTGGAGCCCCGGGTGGTGGCGGCGACCGTGAGCCGGCCGGGGGCGCCGGGGATGTCCGCTCCGGGGGTGGCCGGCGCGCCGGTGCTGATCACCTCGACGGAGACGTCGGGGCCGGCGGCGCCGGGGGCGAAGCCGGGCTCGCCGGTGGTGCGCGCGGTGTTGCCGGCGTTCTCGTATGCGGTCAGGGGGCGCCCCTCGGCCGCGTACGGGGGCGGGATCTGCGATTCACCGGCGGAGATGCGGATGCCGTCGGCGCCGACGGGTTCGCCGGTGACGGGGGCGCCCCGGTACGCCGCCCACAGGGCGAGCACGGGAGCGGCGACGACGGTGGCGACGACGGTGGTGGTCACGGCCCGCGCCCGCAGCCGGTCGCGGCGGGCCGCACGGTCCTTGGGGTGCAGGGGGAAACCGGTCCGGTCGAAGCGCGGTCCCGGCCGCCCGCCCCGGCGCCGGCCCGCGTGGAGCATCGCGGCGTGCACGGCGGGGCGGGGGGCCGGGACCAGCGGGAGCGCGGCGTGGACGCCGCCGGTGCCGGGCCAGGGCGCGCCGGCGCCGACGCGTTCGGCGGCGCGGCGGCAGCGCGGGCAGTCGTCGACGTGGCGGACGAGTTCGGCGCGCAGGGTGCTCGACAGCAGTACGTCGCCGGGGGTGCCGTCGCCCCGGTCGCCGGTGAGGCGGGCCACGGCCGGACAGTTGCCGCTCTCCACGACGGCGAGCGCGGCGCGGGTGCGCTCCACCTCACAGGCGGCGCCGGACAGCAGCTCGCGCGCGGCGGCGGCGGGGGTGCCGAGGACGGCGGCGAGTTCACCGACGCCGAGCCGGTGGCGGACGGCGAGTTCGAGGGCCTCGCGCTGCTCGGGGGTGGTGCCGGCGGCCTCGGGCCAGGCGAGCCGGGCCAGCTCGGTACGGCGGTGGGCGCTGACGTCGGACCCGGGGCGCTCCCCCGGAGCATGCCCGGCGTTCGTGTGCTCCGGCGCACGCCGGGCGGAATGCGCCCCCTGGCGCGCGCTCCGCCGCTCGGCCAGCCGGCTCAGGCAGCCCCAGCGGGCCAGGGCGTACAGCCAGGCGCGGCGCCCGCCCTCGTCGGGACACCGGCCGGGATGGCGTTCGGCGACGGCGAGGACGTCACCGAGCACCTCGGTGGCGGTGTCGTGGTCGCAGAGGACGGAGAGGCAGTAGGTGAACAGTCCGTCCAGGTAGGGCTCGTGCCGGGAGGGCGGGGGCTGTTCGTCCGGGACCGCCGGGCGGTCGGGGTGCACCGGGGCCGCCGGGGCCGCCGAGCGCGTGCGCCCGTGCGCCCGGTGTGCGCCGGTGCGCGATGCGGGGTCTCCCTGGTTGCTGCTGTTCACTCGGCGACCGTAGGCGGCGCGCCGGTGATGCCCCGGAAGCCTTCAGCAGTTTTAGCCCTTACGGGTGAACAGATCCGTACCCCGCTGACAGCGGCCCTGACGCCCGCACGGCCGGGGCTGTCGGTGGCTGCGGTTACCGTGGGCCGCATGGCTGCTGCCCGTACCTCCCGCTCGTCCGCCAAGGACCGGCCCTCCTACCGTTGCTCCGAGTGCGGCTGGACGACCGCGAAATGGCTCGGCCGCTGCCCCGAATGCCAGGCGTGGGGCACCGTCGAGGAGATGGGCGGGGCGCCCGCCGTACGGACCACCGCGGCCGGCCGCGTCTCCGCGCCCGCCCTGCCCATCGCCCAGGTCGACGGCCGTACCGCGACCGCGCGCAGCACCGGCGTCGACGAACTGGACCGCGTCCTGGGCGGCGGGCTGGTCCCGGGCGCCGTCGTCCTGCTCGCCGGCGAGCCCGGCGTCGGCAAGTCGACCCTGCTGCTCGACGTCGCGGCGAAGGCGGCCACCGACGACCACCGCACCCTCTACGTCACGGGCGAGGAGTCCGCGAGCCAGGTCCGGCTGCGCGCCGACCGGATCAACGCCCTCAACGACCACCTCTTCCTCGCCGCCGAGACCGACCTGTCCGCCGTACTGGGCCACCTCGACGCGGTGAAGCCCTCCCTGCTGGTCCTGGACTCCGTACAGACCATCGCCTCCCCCGAGATCGACGGCGCGCCCGGCGGCATGGCCCAGGTCCGGGAGGTGGCCGGCGCGCTGATCCGCGCGTCCAAGGAGCGGGGCATGGCCACCCTCCTGGTCGGCCACGTCACCAAGGACGGGGCGATCGCCGGTCCCCGCCTGCTGGAGCACCTCGTGGACGTGGTCCTCAGCTTCGAGGGCGACCGGCACGCGCGGCTGCGCCTGGTGCGCGGTGTGAAGAACCGCTACGGCGCCACCGACGAGGTCGGCTGCTTCGAGCTCCACGACGAGGGCATCACCGGGCTCGCCGACCCCAGCGGGCTGTTCCTGACCCGGCGGGCCGAGGCGGTGCCGGGCACCTGCCTGACCGTGACCCTGGAGGGCAAGCGCCCGCTGGTCGCCGAGGTGCAGGCGCTCACCGTCGACTCGCAGATCCCCTCCCCGCGCCGGACCACCTCCGGGCTGGAGACCTCGCGGGTCTCGATGATGCTGGCGGTGCTGGAGCAGCGCGGGCGGATCACCGCGCTCGGCAAGCGGGACATCTACAGCGCGACCGTGGGCGGCGTGAAGCTCACCGAACCGGCCGCCGACCTCGCGATCGCGCTCGCGCTGGCCTCGGCCGCCAGTGACGTGCCGCTGCCGAAGAACCTCGTCGCCATCGGGGAGGTCGGGCTCGCCGGTGAGGTGAGGCGGGTGACGGGTGTGCAGCGGCGGCTGTCCGAGGCGCACCGGCTGGGCTTCACGCACGCGTTGGTGCCGGCGGATCCGGGGAAGGTTCCCGCGGGGATGAAGGTGACCGAGGTCGCGGACGTGGGCGACGCGCTGCGGGTGCTGCCGCGCGGCCGCTCCCGTACCCCGGCGAAGGAGCGCGGCGCAGCGGAATAACAGCCTCCGCACGCGGGCCGGCCCGGACCTCCCGCGGGCCGTCCCGGGCCAGGTCAGCGGACCCGCGCGGGCCCGCGTACGGACCCCCGTCGCGGCGATGCGCGCCAAGGCACGGCGGGCGCACAGCCCGCGCCGGTAGACTTTGTGCTGGTCCGCCCGGCTGTACGCAGGCGGCGCAACCCGCGACCGGAGGAGTGCAGTGGCAGCCAAGGACGGGGCATCAGCACCCGGGAAGTCCGGCGCGAGCTCCAAGCACGACGCGCTGATGCGCGCCTCACTGAGCGCCGTCGCACCTGGTCAGCCCCTGCGCGACGGCCTGGAGCGGATCGTCCGCGGCAACACGGGCGGGCTCATCGTCCTCGGCATGGACAAGAACGTCGAGGCGATGTGCACGGGCGGCTTCGTGCTGGACGTGGAGTTCACCGCGACCCGGCTGCGCGAGCTGTGCAAGCTCGACGGCGCGCTCATCCTCGACAAGGACATCACCAAGATCCTGCGGGCCGGCGTGCAGCTGGTGCCCGACGCGTCGATCCCGACGGAGGAGACCGGCACCCGGCACCGCACCGCGGACCGCGTCTCGAAGCAGTGCGGCTTCCCGGTGGTCTCCGTGTCGCAGTCGATGCGGCTGATCGCCCTCTACGTGGACGGGGAGCGGCGGGTCCTGGAGGAGTCCGGGGCGATCCTGTCCAGGGCGAACCAGGCGCTGGCCACCCTGGAGCGCTACAAGCTGCGGCTCGACGAGGTCGCGGGGACGCTGTCGGCGCTGGAGATCGAGGACCTGGTCACCGTCCGCGACGTGACGGCGGTCGCCCAGCGGCTGGAAATGGTCCGCCGGATCGCGACGGAAATCGCCGAGTACGTGGTCGAACTGGGCACGGACGGACGACTGCTGTCGCTCCAGCTGGACGAACTGACCGTCGGCATCGAGCAGGAGCGGGAGCTGGTGATCCGGGACTACGTTCCGGAGCCGACGGCGAAGCGTTCCCGCACGGTGGAGGAGGCGCTGCCGGCGCTGGACGCGCTGACGCATCCGGAACTGCTGGAACTGGCGATCGTGGCGAAGGCCCTGGGGTACACCGGCTCGCCGGAGACCCTCGACTCGGCGGTGTCGCCGCGCGGGTACCGGCTGCTGGCGAAGGTGCCGAGGCTGCCGGGGGCGATCATCGAGCGGCTGGTCGAGCACTTCGGCGGGCTGCAGAAGCTGCTGGCGGCGTCGGTGGACGACCTCCAGGCCGTGGACGGCGTCGGCGAGGCCCGTGCGCGCAGCGTCCGCGAGGGCCTGTCCCGCCTGGCGGAGTCCTCCATCCTGGAACGCTACGTCTGAGGCACCCCCGGGGGCTCCGCCCCGGTTTCCGAGGCAGGCGCGCGCAGCGCCGAGCCCGTCCGGGCACAGCCCGGGAAACGGGTCCGGGCACAGCCCGGGAAACGGGTCCGGGCACAGCCCGGGGAACGGTGGAAGGGCGGGTAGGGGACGGCTCCGCGCAGCGGCAGCCGCCCGTAGGCGGCCACCAGGCCCGGCGCGGCCGACGGACGGAGTCCGGCGCAGCGGGCCGAAGCCCGGAAGGCGCCCCGGCGCCGCCCGGCGCGAGGGCCGCGTCAAGAAGGAGCGGGCCGCGTCAAGAAGGAGCGGGCCGCGTCGAGAACCGGTCAGTCCTGCTTCAGGACGAAGGAGGTGCGGGCCACCGGGAGGCCCGGGGACTTCACCTCGACCACGTACGTGTCGGGCGCCGGGCTGCCCGCCGGAGGCGTCTGGCACTGGTCCGGCGCGCTCGGCTTGCGGTCCCACTCCACCGCCTGCTTCGTCTCGCCCTGCGCCGGAAGCCGGAAGAACGCGTTCGCCGCGTTCGCCGGGCAGTCCGCGGAGGACCAGACGGCCTTGGCGCCCTGCGTCTGGAAGATCGTCACGACGGCCTGCTTCGGACCGAGTCCGAACTTGCAGGTGCTGCCGGAGATGTTGCGGACGAGGAGTTCGAGGCGCGGCTTCTCGTTCGTCTCGTACTCGTTCTTCACGCTCCTGACCTCCCACTGCAGCGCGCTCGCCGGGCACGTCGGGAGCGGGGAGTCCGCCGGCACCTGCGCCGTGGAGCCGCCGGCCGCGGAGCCGGAGCCGGAGCCGCCGGAACCCGAAGCGGAACCGGAGCCGGAGCCCGAACCGCCGCCGGACTCACCGTTCTTGCCCCCGCCGCCCGAAGCCGAACCGGAGGCCGCGCCCGAGTCACCCCGGCCGCCCGGCGCCTGACTGATCGCCGGCCCGGAGCCCGAGGGGCCGGGGGTGATCGTGCGCACGGGTCCGGAGCCGTCGCCACCGCCCTTGCCGTTCGTACTCGACGTACCTCCGCCGGAACTGACGGTCCATACGGCGAGCAGCGCCAAGAGCGCCGCGACGGACGCCAGAACGGCCCTCCGTCGCCAGTAAATGGAGGAGGGGAGCGGCCCGACCGGATTGCGCAGAGATCCCACGGACCGAACCTTACGAGAACTCGTGCCGCGATCAGCGTCCCCCATGCCGCACATCCGGCAGGTTTTGCCGATGATCATCCTGCGGGCGTACGCCGGACCGACCGGAACCGGCCAAGGTACTGACACCACTGGAACAGGAGTTTGAGTACCGTCGGTGACCATGGACAGCTCTGCCCTCTACCGCGACATCACCGACTTCGCCCACTCCACGCCCTCCTGGGTGCGGTGGGCGTTCGAAGTCTGGACCGAATTCGGACTGCTGCTCTTCGGTCTGCTCTTCATAGCCGTCTGGTGGCGTGCGCGCGGGCACGGTGATCCCCGGGCGGTGGCGCTCGCCGTCCTCGCCCCGCTGGCCACCGCGCTCGTCTACGTCGCCTCCGAGCTGGTGAAGTCGACCGTGAACGAGGAGCGGCCCTGCCGGGCGGTGGCCGGGGCGGCCGCCTCGCTCGTGCCGTGCCCGCCGCACGGGGACTGGTCCTTCCCCAGCAACCACTCCGCCATCGCCGGCGCGGCCGCCGTCGCCCTCGCGCTGGCCGTGCCCCGCCTCGCCCTGCTGACCGTGCCCGTCGCCCTGCTGATGGCGTTCTCCCGGGTCTTCGTCGGGGTGCACTACCCGCACGACGTGGCGATGGGCCTGCTGCTGGGGGCCTCGCTGGCCACCCTCGCCGTGCTGGCGCTCACGAACCCGCTGGCCCGGGTGACGGCCGCGGTCCGCACGAGCGGCACCCCCGTCGCCGTCTGGTTCACCGGGCCGGGCCGGGCGGGGTAGGACCGAAACGTGCCAGGATGCGGACTGCCATGACTGCATCTGCATCTGCCTCATCCCCCGCGTCCCCCGCCGGTCCGCCGCGCGCCCACGCGCTGCACTCCCCCGTCATCGCCTGGTTCGACGAGCACGCCCGCGACCTGCCCTGGCGCCGCCCCGAGGCCGGCTCCTGGGGGGTCATGGTCAGCGAGTTCATGCTGCAGCAGACCCCCGTCAGCCGGGTCCTGCCGGTCTACGAGCAGTGGCTCGCCCGGTGGCCCCGGCCCGCCGCCCTGGCCGCCGAGGCGCCGGGCGAGGCCGTACGGGCCTGGGGGCGGCTCGGCTACCCGCGCCGGGCCCTGCGCCTGCACGGCGCGGCCGTCGCGATAACGGAACGCCACGGCGGCGACGTGCCGAGCGACCACGCCCAGCTGCTGTCGCTGCCCGGGATCGGCGAGTACACGGCCGCCGCCGTGGCCTCCTTCGCGTACGGGCAGCGGCACGCGGTGCTGGACACCAACGTGCGCCGGGTCTTCGCCCGCGCGTCGAGCGGGGTCGAGTACCCGCCGAACGCCACGACGGCCGCCGAGCGGCGCCTGGCCCGGGAACTGCTGCCGGACGACGAGGCCACGGCGGCCCGCTGGGCCGCGGCGTCGATGGAGCTGGGCGCGCTGGTGTGCACGGCCAAGAGCCCGGACTGCGCGCGCTGCCCGGTGGCGGGCCTGTGCGCGTGGCGCCTGGCCGGGAAGCCCGCGTACGAGGGACCGCCGCGGCGCGGGCAGACGTACGCCGGGACCGACCGGCAGGTGCGCGGGAAGCTGCTGGCCGTACTGCGCGAAGCGGTCGGTCCGGTTCCGCAGTCGGTGCTCGACACCGTCTGGAACGAACCGGTGCAGCGGGCGCGCGCGCTGGACGGGCTGGTCTCCGACGGGCTGGTGGAACCGCTCGTGCACGGCATGTACCGGCTGCCGCAGGGCTGACCGACGAAATCCGAACGCCCCCGGCGGCCGGCCGGAGCGCGGCTCGAAGTTGACTCGACGATTCCGCTTCGGGCCGCGAAACCCCAGCTCACGGGCACTGTTACACAACCTACGGGTGTCCGTGCGCCCACCGAAGGCTGACCCGCACAGTGCCGTGACAACCCGTCCGTAACTTCGGATCCACAAGCCAGCGCATGAGCGGTTGGTCGGAACGGAGGCGGTCTGAGATGGCGCACGGCGAGGTACTCGAATTCGAGGAGTACGTCCGCACCCGGCAGGACGCCCTGCTGCGCAGTGCCCGGCGCCTGGTCCCGGACCCGACCGACGCCCAGGACCTCCTCCAGACCGCCCTCGTGCGCACCTACGGCCGCTGGGAGGGCATCGCCGACAAGTCGCTGGCCGACGCCTACCTCCGCCGCGTCATGATCAACACCCGTACCGAGTGGTGGCGGGCCCGCAAGCTCGACGAGGTCCCCACCGAGCAGCTCCCCGACGCCTCCGTCGAGGACGGCTCCGACCAGCGCGCCGACCGCGCCCTGCTGATGGACATCCTCAAGGTGCTCGCGCCCAAGCAGCGCAGTGTGGTGGTGCTGCGACACTGGGAGCAGATGAGCACCGAGGAAACGGCCGCGGCGCTCGGTATGTCGGCGGGAACCGTGAAGAGCACCCTGCACCGCGCACTGGCCCGGCTCCGTCAGGAGCTGGAGAGCCGGGACCTAGACATGCGTGCGCTCGAACGCGGTGACCACACCATCCGTGACGAGGGGCGGGAGCGGTGCGCGGCCTGACTGGCCAAGACCCGAGCGGTAGAGGCTCTCTGGTACTGATGTCGGCGGGGACGGTCGTCCTCGTCGGCACAGTGCTGTTCGCGGCCGGCTGCTCCACCGGGGGCACGGGCCTCAAGGACGGCGGCCCCGCCCACACCGAGACCGTGTCCCGGAGCAACCAGCCGACCAGCGACGGGGCCAGCGAACCGGCCTCCGCGGACCACTCCCCCGCCGCCTCCACCGGAACGGCCAAGCGCGTCGACCCGGTGGCCCTGCTCAAGGCGGACCCGAAGGTGAGCGCCGCGGTCAAGCGCGACCTCAAGCCCTGCACGGGCCAGCAGTACCCGATCGACGTCAGCTACGGGAAGGTCACCGGGAACACCGTCGTCGACATCGTCGTCAACGTGCTGTCCTGCGCCGACGCGATGGGCCGCGGCTCGTACGTCTACCGGGCCGATGGAGGAAAGTACGAGAATGTCTTCGCGGACGAGCAGCCGCCCGTCTACGCGGAGATCGACCGCGGTGAGCTGGTGCTCAACAAACCGGTCTACGGGAAGAACGACACGCTCGCCTACCCGTCGGGCGAGGACGTGATCACGTACCGCTGGAACGGGGAACGGTTCACCGAACAGGACCGGGTGCACACGGACTACAGCAATGTGGTCGACGGCGGGAGCCCTCCCGCCCCGGCCGTATCGCCGAAGAGCTGACGAGGTGAGGGTGGGCATGGCCGAGACCCATGTGCTGTTCGTGGAGGACGACGACGTCATCCGCGAGGCCACGACGCTGGCGCTGGAACGCGACGGCTTCGTGGTCACCGCCATGCCCGACGGACTCTCGGGGCTGGAGTCCTTCCGCGCCGACCGCCCGGACATCGCCCTCCTCGACGTGATGGTGCCCGGAATGGACGGCGTGAGCCTGTGCCGCCGCATCCGCGACGAGTCCACCGTCCCCGTCATCATGCTGTCGGCCCGCGCCGACTCCATCGATGTGGTCCTCGGCCTGGAGGCGGGCGCGGACGACTACGTCACCAAGCCCTTCGACGGCTCCGTCCTCGTCGCCCGGATCCGCGCCGTGCTGCGCCGCTTCGGCCACGCCGGCGGCCCGCAGAACGGCGCCTCGAACGGCGACGGGGCCGACGGCGCCGGTGAGCGCGGGGTGCTGTCCTTCGGCGACCTGGAGGTCGACACCGAGGGCATGGAGGTCCGCAAGGCGGGTGCCTCCGTGGCGCTGACGCCGACCGAGATGCGGCTGCTGCTGGAATTCTCCTCCGCGCCCGGTACCGTCCTGTCGCGCGACCGGCTCCTGGAACGGGTCTGGGACTACGACTGGGGCGGGGACACCCGCGTCGTGGACGTCCACGTCCAGCGGCTGCGCACCAAGATCGGACAGGACCGGATCGAGACGGTCCGGGGCTTCGGATACAAGCTCAAGGCATGAGGAACACGAGGGTCATGAGGGACGCGACCGCATGAGGACCATGAGGACCGCGACCGCATGAGGCGCTTCACCCTGCGCACGGGAATCCGCTGGAAGATCACGCTCGCCATCGCCGCCGTCGGCGCGCTCACCGCGCTGGCGCTCAGCCTGGTGGTGCACAGCGCTGCCCGCGTGTCGATGCTGGAGAGCGCCCGCGAGGCCGAGCTGGAGCGGGTGCAGTTCATCGCCCGCACCGCCGAGGCCGGCCGCAAGCCCATCTGGGGCGCGAAGCTCAACGACCCCGAGCTGCCCTCGGAACTGCGCGAGAAGGCCCGGTCGGGGCGGCGCGGCACCTACGTCCAGGAGTCCCGCAAGGGGCCCGTGGTGTGGGCCGCGGTCCCCCTCGGCAACGGACAGGTGCTCTCCCTGAACCACCAGTTCCGTGAGAGCGCGAACATGGTCCGCGACCTGGACCGGGCGCTGGTGGTCGGCTCCCTCGCCGTCGTGATCGGGGGGTCGGCCCTCGGCGTGCTGATCGGCGGCCAGATCTCCAGCCGGCTGCGCAAGGCCGCGGCCGCCGCGCAGCGGGTGGCGCACGGGGATCCGGACGTACGGGTGCGGGACGCGGTGGGCGGTGTCGTACGGGACGAGACGGACGACCTCGCACGGGCCGTGGACGCCATGGCGGACGCCCTCCAGCAGCGGCTGGAGGCCGAACGGCGGGTGACCGCGGACATCGCGCACGAGCTGCGGACCCCGGTGACGGGCCTGCTCACGGCCGCGGAACTGCTGCCCCCGGGCCGCCCGACGGAGCTGGTGCTCGACCGGGCGCGGGCGATGCGCGCCCTGGTCGAGGACGTGCTGGAGGTGGCCCGGCTGGACAGCGCGTCCGAGCGGGCCGAGCTCCAGGACGTGGCGCTGGGCGAGTTCGTCAGCCGGCGGGTGTCCACGCTGATGCCGGAGGCCTCGGTACGGGTCGTCGCGGACGAGATCGTCAGCACCGACCCGCGCCGTCTGGAGCGGATCCTCGGGAACCTGCTGGCCAACGCCGCGCGCTACGGGCGGCCGCCGATCCAGGTCGACATCGAGGGCCGGGTCGTGCGCGTGCGGGACCACGGGCCCGGATTCCCCGAGGCACTGCTGCTGGAGGGGCCGAGCCGGTTCCGGACCGGGTCGACGGACCGGGCGGGCGTCGGGCACGGGCTGGGACTGACCATCGCCGAGGGCCAGGCCCGGGTACTGGGGGCCCGGCTGACGTTCCGCAACGTGGCGGGTCCCGGCGGGGCGACGGGCGAGGGCTCCGCGGCGGGGGCGGTGGCGGTGCTGTGGCTGCCCGAGCACGCCCCGACGGCGACGGGGAGCTTCCCGATCATCCAGCTGCCGGGCTGACGCGGCCGTTCGCCCGCGCACCGCGATGTTTTAGCATCCGTGCCATGACTGACGGTACGGATCGCCCGCACGGCCCCCAGCCCGACCCCGCCCCCGGGAGCGGCGGCGGCTACGGATACCCGCCGGGACCGATATCCGGCGGGTACGGCTATCCGCAGCCCCCGGAGCCCGCCCCCGGCGACGCCTCGAACCCCTACCGGCCCGAGCCCGTACCGGGCGGGGCGGACGGCGGCCAGGGCGGCTTCGGCCCGCCGCAGGCGCAGCCCCCGCTCGCCGCGGAACCGCCCGCGCCCGAGCCCTTCAGCGCGGCCGCGCAGCCGGACTGGCAGGCGATGGCCGACCGCACGGAGGCGCAGCGGCGCAAGCGCAGGCTGCTGACCATCGGCGTCGGCGCCCTGGTGGTCGCGCTGGTGGCCGGCGGCGCGGCCTTCTTCGTCCTGCACGGATCGGACGAGCCCGGCAAGGACCCCGTGACGGCCTCCTCCGGCTCCCCGAGCCCGTCGGGCCCGGCGGAGTCCCCGGACGGCAAGACCCCCGAGGACGACTCCCCGACCGTTCCGGGCGAGCCGAACCTGCTGCGCGACCGCAGCGGCAAGATGGGCATCGCGCTCGGCCCCGGTGCCTCGCTGGGCGAGCTGGCCAAGCGGACCGAGGTCAGGTTCAAGGGGGCGGCGGACTCGTACGCGCAGGGCGCCGAGGCGGCCGTGGACGTCTCGAAGAGCTTCACCGTCTCCACGCGCGCCTACAACGTGGCCGAGACCGGTTCGCGGATGGCGGTCAGCCAGGGCGACGGGGACTCGTACGCCTTCGAGCTGGGCTTCGAGGTCGTGGGCGGCAAGAAGGCCTGGGTGTTCCGGGTGCAGACCGGGGACAAGGGCCAGGCGGCGACGGCCCAGCAGGTGGTCGTGGACAACGTCGACACGACGCGGAACTGGGCCCTGCTGACGGGGACGTACGACGCGGAGAAGAAGACCATCGCGCTGTGGGTCGACGACAAGCAGGCCGGTCAGGCCCAGGTGTCCGGCATCTGGGCCGGTCCCGGCCCGCTGCAGCTGGGCCGGGCCCGCCACCACGGGATCTGGAGCGCCGCGTGGGACGGCCCGCTGGACCACATCCGGATCTTCGACCGGGCGCTGGGGCAGGAACAGATCACGGGCCTGAAGAACAACAAGCTCGACAAGAAGACCAAGCCGACGCACTCGTGGCTGATCTGATCCCGCCGGGGCCCGCGGGGATCCCGCGAGGCCCGGAGGCGTCTCAGACGCTGACGCCGACGGTGCGCAGGAAGGCGACCGGGTTGACGGCCGAGCCGTAGTTCGGGGTGGTGCGGATCTCGAAGTGGAGGTGCGGGCCGCTGGAGTTGCCGGTGTTGCCGGACAGCGCGATCTGCTGCTTCACGGAGACCTTCTGGCCGATCTTGACCTGGATCTTCGAGAGGTGCGCGTACTGCGAGTACGTGTTGTTCGCGTGCTTGATCACGATGGCGTTGCCGTACGCGGGGCCGTCGCCGCCGCCGTTCGGGCCGGCCTTCACGACGGTGCCGGCGGCCGCGGCCTTGACCGGGGTGCCGACGGGGACGGCGAAGTCCTGGCCGGAGTGCTTGTGCGACCACATGGTGCCGCCCTTGCCGAAGGTCGCGGACAGCGTGTAGCTCTTCACGGGCTTGTCCCACAGGCCCTTCGCGGCGGCGGCCTGGGCCTGCGCCTGCGCCTGGACGGAGATCTGCTCGGCGACGGCGGGGAGGGCGGCGGGGGCCTGTGCTGCGAAGGCGGCGGTCGTGCCGGCCCCGACGGTCAGGGCCGCACCGAGACCGGTGGCGGCGAGGACGATACGGGTACGACGGGTGCTGACGCGCTTCGCGAACATGTGGAGACCTCCGGGGCCGGGGACAGGGCGTGTATCGGGCAAGAAAGGACCCGGCGCTGCGACCGTGGGCCGTGGCTGCCGGGCTTGCCCCACCTTGGTAACCCGGGCCTCCCGGCTTCCCCAAACACCGCTTTTACTACCCGGGCTCGTAGGAACGGCCGGGCTTCCGGAGCTGTTGACGGGCTCCCGACTGCGACGGAGTAGGGACAAAACGGGCGGCGAAATCTACGAGTCGTTCTAGTAGGTCCGATTTGCCCTGTGCGGCTTGTCACCGGCGGCGGAGGCCCCAAGTGGCCTGCGTCACCGCCGTTTCGACGGTTCCGGGGGCCCGGGGCCGGTCCGTGTGCTCCGGGCCGCCCCCCGACCCGGCCCCGGACGCGAGCGCCGGCCGCCCCGGATGGCCGCCGCCGACGAGCTCTTCTGCGTCCCGCTCGCCCCCGCCGGCCCCCGCACGGGCCGTGCGGGGCGAGCAGGGCCCTGGCCTGCCCACGGGGCCCGAACGGCCCCGCTGGGGCCTTCGGGCCCCAGCGGCGAGCCGCGCACGGCCGAGGCGGGCCCGGGGGCCCGGGTGGGCCGGGGCCCGGGTGGGTCGGGGCCCGGACAGACCGCAGCAGACCGAGGACGGCGCGGACGGCCGGGGTCCCCGCGCGGACGGCCTCAGGAACCCGGGGCGGCCGGACCGAAACCGAGCACGGGCACGCGGCTACGCCCCCGCGGGGAGCGCGGGCCCCGACCGGCGGGGCGGGTACGGCGAAGGGGCGCCCCCGGGAGGTGATCCCGGGGGCGCCCCTTCGTACTACTGACCGCCGTCGGCGCTTACGCGCCCTTGGACAGGTCCGGGCCGGAGCCCGTGGCCTCGATCGGGGGGAGGTCGGGCAGCGCCGACTTCTCCTCGCCGCGGAAGGTGAACTTGGCTTCCTCGCCCTCACCCTCCACGCCGACGACCACGATGTGACCGGGGCGCAGCTCGCCGAAGAGAATCTTCTCCGACAGCAGGTCCTCGATCTCGCGCTGGATGGTCCGGCGCAGCGGGCGCGCACCCATGATCGGGTCGTAGCCGCGCTTGGCCAGGAGCAGCTTCGCCTCACCGCTGAGCTCGATGCCCATGTCGCGGTCGCGCAGGCGCTCGTCCACCTTGGCGATCATCAGGTCGACGATCTGGATGATGTCTTCCTGGCTGAGCTGGTGGAAGACGACCGTGTCGTCGACGCGGTTCAGGAACTCGGGCCGGAAGTGCTGCTTGAGCTCTTCGTTGACCTTCGCCTTCATCCGGTCGTAACCGGTCTTGACGTCGCCCTGGGCGGCGAAGCCCAGGTTGAAGCCCTTGGAGATGTCCCGCGTACCCAGGTTGGTCGTCATGATGATGACCGTGTTCTTGAAGTCCACGACCCGGCCCTGGGAGTCGGTCAGGCGACCGTCCTCCAGGATCTGGAGAAGGGAATTGAAGATATCCGGGTGCGCCTTCTCGACCTCGTCGAAGAGGACGACGGAGAACGGCTTCCGGCGGACCTTCTCGGTCAGCTGGCCGCCCTCTTCGTAGCCCACGTAGCCGGGGGGCGAACCGAAGAGGCGGGAAACCGTGTGCTTCTCGCTGAACTCCGACATGTCGAGGGAGATCAGCGCGTCCTCGTCACCGAAGAGGAATTCGGCGAGCGTCTTGGACAGCTCGGTCTTACCGACACCGGACGGACCGGCGAAGATGAACGAGCCACCGGGACGCTTCGGGTCCTTCAGACCCGCACGGGTGCGGCGGATGGCCTGGGAGAGCGCCTTGATGGCGTCCTTCTGGCCGATGACGCGCTTGTGGAGCTCGTCTTCCATGCGCAGGAGGCGGGAGGACTCCTCCTCCGTGAGCTTGAAGACGGGAATGCCGGTCGCGGTCGCGAGGACCTCGGCGATGAGCTCGCCGTCGACCTCGGCGACGACGTCCATGTCGCCGGCCTTCCATTCCTTCTCGCGCTTGGCCTTCGCGGCGAGCAGCTGCTTCTCCGAATCACGGAGCGAAGCCGCCTTCTCGAAGTCCTGGGAGTCGATGGCCGACTCCTTGTCGCGGCGCACGGCCGCGATCTTCTCGTCGAACTCGCGGAGGTCCGGCGGCGCGGTCATCCGGCGGATGCGCATTCGGGAGCCGGCCTCGTCGATCAGGTCGATCGCCTTGTCCGGCAGGAAGCGGTCCGAGATGTACCGGTCCGCCAGCGTCGCCGCCTGGACGAGGGCCTCGTCCGTGATGGAGACGCGGTGGTGGGCCTCGTAGCGGTCGCGCAGGCCCTTGAGGATCTCGATCGTGTGGGGGAGGGAAGGCTCCGCCACCTGGATCGGCTGGAAGCGGCGTTCGAGGGCCGCGTCCTTCTCGAGGTGCTTGCGGTACTCGTCCAGCGTCGTGGCACCGATGGTCTGGAGCTCACCACGGGCCAGCATGGGCTTCAGGATGCTCGCGGCGTCGATCGCGCCCTCGGCGGCACCCGCACCCACGAGGGTGTGGAGCTCGTCGATGAACAGGATGATGTCGCCGCGGGTGCGGATCTCCTTGAGGACCTTCTTCAGGCGCTCCTCGAAGTCACCGCGGTAGCGGGAGCCGGCGACCAGTGCACCCAGGTCCAGGGTGTAGAGGTGCTTGTCCTTGAGGGTCTCGGGCACCTCGCCCTTGACGATCGCCTGGGCCAGGCCCTCGACGACGGCGGTCTTGCCGACGCCGGGCTCGCCGATGAGGACCGGGTTGTTCTTCGTACGGCGGGACAGCACCTGCATGACCCGCTCGATCTCCTTCTCGCGCCCGATGACCGGGTCGAGCTTGGATTCGCGGGCCGCCTGGGTGAGGTTGCGGCCGAACTGGTCGAGGACGAGCGAGGTCGAGGGGGTGCCCTCGGCCGGGCCGCCTGCCGTGGCCGACTCCTTGCCTCCACCGGTGTAGCCGGAGAGCAGCTGGATGACCTGCTGCCGGACTCGGTTGAGATCGGCGCCCAGCTTCACGAGGACCTGGGCGGCGACGCCCTCGCCCTCGCGGATCAGGCCGAGCAGGATGTGCTCGGTGCCGATGTAGTTGTGGCCGAGCTGGAGGGCCTCTCGGAGCGAAAGCTCCAGGACCTTCTTCGCCCGCGGGGTGAAGGGGATGTGGCCGGACGGGGCCTGCTGCCCCTGACCGATGATCTCCTCAACCTGCTGGCGAACAGCCTCGAGCGAAATCCCGAGGCTCTCCAGGGCCTTAGCGGCGACACCCTCACCCTCGTGGATCAAGCCCAGGAGGATGTGCTCGGTGCCGATGTAGTTGTGGTTGAGCATCCGGGCTTCTTCCTGAGCCAGGACGACAACCCGCCGCGCGCGGTCGGTGAACCTCTCGAACATCGTTTATCGCTCCTCAGAGCGGTCGGGCAGTTCGGGGTCGGTCCCCGCCCTGTCCTTCCGCATGCTAGTCCCGCGGGACGGGACAGCTCATTCCAACTGCCGACATCCGTCCACGGCTCACCCCCACGTCGGTGAGGAAAACCGGCTGTAAGAGCCGACTACTGCTCCAACCCGATGGTGCGAGACGATGTTCCCGCAGGCCAGGCAGATACCCGTCACACGTGTACGCCGATGGCGAACGGGAGCCGCTCAAATCAGCGTGTCGCCCCGATCCACTAGGAATGTCTTACCCGTAAGGACTGACACTCCATGCCCTCGGGCACACTTCCCTCCGCTACGGGCGAACACGCTTGTGTCCCGAATCCGGGACTCCGCCCGGCGGACCTTTACGCTCCGCACCTACTCGGCCGCGCTCCGTAACCCCGCGACGCGGGGCGGAGTTGCTCCGGTCATGCCCCTCACCGCCGCGAGCGCCGCCCCCTCGCCCCGCGTCCCGCCCGAGGAGGACATCCGCTCCTGGTACGAGCGGGTGCTCGGCTGGGCCGTCGTCGGCGGGCCGCCCGGCCGGCTGGTCACCGGGACCCGGTTCGACGTGCTGGAGGTGCCGGCCGACGCCGGTGCCGCCCTGCTGCGCCGGCCGGTCGCCACCGGCCCGGTGGCGCTGGCCGGGGGCCGGATGGGCTTCCTGGTGGCCCCGGGGGCCGCGGAGGAGCTCGACGGGCTCCTCGACTGGCTGGAGTGGGGCGGGGTGGCGCTGGAGCTCACCGCCCTGGGTGCCGGGGACGGGATCGCCGCCCCCGTGCCGCCGGGGCGGAACGGGAGGGAAAGCCCTCGGGGGGCCGCCGTCTGGCTGCGGCCCCCCGAGCTGGGGTGCGAGGCGTCACTGCCTGCCCTGCCCGGTCCGGGGCAGGGCCACCGTCCCGGACAGCGGGCCTGCGGGCCCGACCTCGTACGCCTGGTGGCCGCGGCGGCGACGGAATGTCACCGGGCACGGCTGCGAAGGCGTACGCCTCAGCCCTTGGCCTTTTCGTAGGCCTCGCGGATGTCGGCGGGGACACGGCCGCGGTCGTTCACGTTGTAGCCGTTCTCCTTGGCCCACGCGCGGATCTCGGCGGTGTCCGGATTGCCGGCCGACGCGGCGGCGCGACCACCCTTGGCACGGCCCGCGGAGACGCGTCCGCCGGTGCGGCGGCCGCCCTTGGTGTACGGGTCGAGCAGCCCGCGGAGCTTTTCAGCGTTGGCGGTGGTGAGGTCGATCTCGTAGGTCTTGCCATCCAGAGCGAACGTCACGGTCTCGTCCGCCTCGCCACCGTCGAGGTCGTCGACAAGAAGGACCTGAACCTTCTGTGCCACCGGATTTCCTTTCATCGAAAATGCAGTACGCGGAAAGGAAACCGCTTTTGCGTGGAAAACACAAACCCCCGGTGAGAGGTTCAGGGCCGCAACAAGGCGGGAAACGTACGCGATTCGGACATAGGCCTCAGGCCTGCTGCGGCCCGGAAAAGCGGCCGTGCTCGATCAGAGGTGCAGAAGCATCCGGCTGTTGCCCAAGGTGTTCGGCTTCACTCGTTCGAGACCGAGGAACTCCGCGACTCCCTCGTCATAGGAACGCAGGAGCTCCATGTAGACATCGGTCTCCACCGGGGTCTCGCCGATCTCGACGAAGCCGTGCTTCGCGAAGAAGTCCACTTCGAAGGTCAGGCAGAATACCCGGCTGACCCCGACCAGGCGGGCGGTCTCCAACAACTTGGCGAGCACCCGATGTCCGACGCCGGCGCCCAAGAGCTCCCGGTCGACGGCGAGAGTGCGGACTTCGGCGAGGTCTTCCCACATGACGTGGAGAGCCCCGCAGCCGACGACCTGGCCGTCCAAGTCGCGTTCCGCGACCCAGAACTCCTGGATGTCCTCGTAAAGGACCACGGGGGCTTTGTCGAGGAGGATCCGCTGCTGCACGTACTGGTCGAGGAGGCGGCGCAGCGCCGGAACATCACGGGTGCGCGCGCGGCGGATGGTCACTGTTTTCGCGTCTGCGGTGGAAAGCTCTCCCATACCCGGACGCTATCGCCCCGGGGCGGCCGGCTGCTCGCCGGAGTCCCCTTCGGCTTCCGCGGGGCCGGCGTCGGGGGCGGGGGCGGCCTCGGCTTCGTCGTGCTGGACGATCCGGATGGCGTCGCGGAGGGCTTCCCGCTGTTCCTGGGACATCATCCCGAAGAAGGCCACGAGGGCGGCCGCGGGGCTGTCACTGGTCGACCACGCTTCGTTCATCAGTGCGGCCGAGTAGGCGGCGCGGGTGGAGACCGCCGTATATCGATAGGCGCGGCCTTCGGCTTCCCGGCGGACCCAGCCCTTCTGATGGAGATTGTCCATAACGGTCATGACCGTGGTGTACGCGATGGACCGTTCCTGCTGGAGGTCTTCCAGGACTTCCCGAACGGTGACCGGGCGGTTCCACTGCCACACCCGCGTCATCACAGCGTCTTCGAGTTCTCCCAAGGGGCGAGGCACAACAGCACGATAGTGCGGCTTGGGATGAATTGCCCGACTATTCGGGCGGCAACGCGCGGCCAATCCCCGGGCGGGTCCACCCGGGCGACGGCATCGGCGCGGTGGCTACTTCCGCGGCTGGCGGGTGGCCTCGGCGCGGGCGAGCACGGCGTCGACGGCCGCGTCCTCCTTGGCCTTGTTGGCGCCGCCCTGGCTCTTCACGATCGTCTTCACGAGCAGGATGAAGAACGTGGCCATCACGATGGGGGGCACGAGCGCGGAGACGTAGTCCATGCCCCCCAGCGTAGCTACCCCACGGCGAGGCCGGCCGCCGGGGGCGGGGTGGGCTTGCGGCGTGGCGGGAAGACCTCGCCCGGGGTCGGGACGGGCCGCGCCGGGCGCTCGGGGTGCCCGGGCCCCGAGGGCTCCTCGGGCGAGGGCGAGGGGGCGGGCGAGGGGGCGGGCCGCGGCCGCTCCGGCTCCGGCTCGGCGCCGGAGTCCGCCGCGCGGGGCTCCCCGCGGCCGCCGGCCAGGGCCAGCAGGCGGGTGCGGGGCGCGGGGGCGGTACGGAGCCTGCGGCGCACGGAACGCTCGGCGACGCCCTGGGCGCGCTCCAGGACGGCGGCGGCGACCGGATTGGCCCGCAGGGCGCGCAGGGCGGCGAGGTCGTCTGGCGCGGGCTCGTAGCCGGCCGCCAGGGCGTCCTGGAGCAGCTCCAGGTAGCCGGAGAGGCTGCCGGGCAGGGCGTCCCGGTAGCGGGCGAGATCGTCGAGCAGGAACGCTCTGAGCCGGCCCGCCTCCAGGACCGCTTCGTCCACCGACGCGGCGAGGCGCAGGCAGTCCTGGACCTCGGTGGTCGTCAGGGGGGCCGTGGAGGGCTGGAGGGCGTGGGCGAGGAGGCGCCTGAGCACGTGCAGCTCGGCGGCGCCGAACGCCATGCCGCCGCGGGATCCGTAGGGCGTGGGCATGGGCCGAAGATACGCGCTAATCGGACAAAATCCCCTGATGGTGCGGGTTCGCGGCGCGGCGGGGGCCGCGCCGCCCCGTTCAGCCGGTCCGCTTCACCGAGCGGACGAAATCGGCCCAGGCGGCGTGCGTGGTGGCCATCACCAGGTGCGCCGGGTCGGCCCGGTCGGCCACCCGGACGAGCGTGCCGGGGGCGGCCGCCACGTAGACGCAGGCGTCTCCCTCGCCGCAGTAGGACGACTTCCGCCAGTCGGGACGGGCGTTAGCGGTCATGGTGTCTCCTCCGCCGTGAACGGGGTCGCGGCCTTGTGGACCGCGGTCTCTCCAGCGCGACGCTATCCCCGCCGGAGGCGTACTCCAGCCATTTCCGTGAAAAATCGCGCGGAAATCACGGCCGGATCTCAGTCCACGGGGAAGGCGTACGCGATCTCGTAGCGGGAGTCGGGGATGACGAGGTCGGCGGTCTCCACCGGGCGGCCGTCCACGTCGATGTACGTGCGCTCGACCTGGGTGATCAGCGAACCGAGGCTGATCCCGAGGAGGTTGGCCTGGTTCTGGTCGGCGCGGGAGGGCCGCGGGACCTCCACCACGGAGGCCACGGTGATGCCGATGGACCGCATCCGCGCCACGACCCCGGCGCCGCGCATCTCGCCCTCCTCGGGCAGCATGATCGGGGTGCCCGAGGTGATCTCCAACGGCTCCCAGGACTCGGAGAGTTCGGCGGGGCTGCCGTCGGCCATGAACTCGTAGCGGGTCATCACGCAGGGGGCGCCGGGCTCGATGGCCAGGCGGGCGGCGATGCGTTCGGGCGCCGGGGTCTGCGGGACGGTCCGGGAGTCCCAGGAGGCGGCGATGCCGTGCGCGGCGGCCTCGGAACGGAAGGTGTTGCCGGCGCCGGGCACGCGGCGGCGGGTGCGGAGCATCCGCATGCGCCGGCGCGGGGTGCGCACGTAGGTGCCGGAGCCGGCCCGGCCTTCGAGGAAGCCCTCGATGATCAGCTGCTCCATCGCCCGCTGGGTGACGCTCTGCCCGACCGCGTATTCGTCCGCGAAACGGGCGCGGGAGGGGAGTTTGTCGCCGACCGCCCACTCGCCCGCCTCTATGCGGGCCCGGAGCGAGTCGACCACCTGCAAGTACGGTGAAACACGGGGCATTTGGGCCGTCCTGTGCCGTCTCGGCGGTGCCGCCTGCGGAGCGAGTGCGTCCGACGCCGACAAGCTAACCGATCAGGTTGAAGCTGAGGATTCGGCCTGACGGTGCGTGCCTCCGCCCGTGCGGGCGGAGGCCGCCGCCGTCATTCGAAGTTCGGCGCGTTGCGCTCGTAGACCAGCCGCAGGCCGATCAGCGTCAGCCACGGCTCGTGGTCGTCGATCACCGACGCCTCGCCGAGGACGATCGGCGCCAGTCCGCCGGTGGCGATGACGCGGACGTCCGCCGGGTCTCCCGCGGGGCCGGCGAGCTCCTTGGCCATGCGCGTGACGATCCCGTCGACCTGGCCCGCGAAACCGTAGACCACGCCCGACTGCATCGCCTCGACCGTGGACTTGCCGATGACGTTGCGCGGCCGGGCCAGCTCGATCTTGCGGAGCTGGGCGCCGCGCACGCCGAGCGCCTCCATCGAGATCTCGATGCCCGGGGAGATCACCCCGCCGACGTACTCGCCCTTGGCGGAGACCGCGTCGAAGGTGGTCGCCGTGCCGAAGTCGACGACGATCGCCGGTCCTCCGTAGAGCTCGACGGCGGCCACCGCGTTGATGATGCGGTCCGCGCCGACCTCCTTCGGGTTGTCCATGAGGATCGGCACGCCCGTCTTGACGCCGGGCTCGACCAGCACCGCCGGGACGTCGCCGTAGTAACGGCGGGTGACCTCGCGCAGCTCGTGCAGGACCGACGGCACCGTGGCGCAGATCGCGATGCCGTGGATCCCGTCGCCGAGCTCGTTGCCGAGCATCGGGTGCATTCCCATCAGGCCCTGCATCAGGACGGCCAGCTCGTCGGCCGTCCTGCGCGGGTCGGTCGAGACGCGCCAGTGCTCGACGATCTCGTCACCGTCGAACAGGCCCAGGACCGTGTGGGTGTTGCCCACGTCGATGGTGAGCAGCACCGCTTACACCGCCTCGCGCAGGTCGAGACCGATGTCGAGGACCGGCGAGGAGTGCGTCAGGGCGCCGACCGCCAGGTAGTCCACGCCGGTCTCGGCGTAGGCGCGGGCGGTGTCCAGGGTGAGGCGGCCCGAGGACTCCAGGGTGGCGCGGCCGGCCACGATGGTGACGGCCTCCTCGGTCTCGGGGACGGTGAAGTTGTCGAGGAGGATCAGGTCGGCGCCGGCGTCCACGACCTCGCGGACCTGGTGCATGGTGTCGACCTCGACCTCGACGGGGACGTCCGGGAAGGCCTCGCGGACGGCCTTGAAGGCCTGGGCGACGCCGCCCGCGGCGACGACGTGGTTGTCCTTGACCAGGGCCGCGTCCGACAGGGACATGCGGTGGTTGACGCCGCCGCCGCAGCGGACCGCGTACTTCTCCAGGGAGCGCAGGCCCGGCGTGGTCTTGCGGGTGTCGCGGACCTTCGCCTTCGTGCCCTGAAGGACGTCGGCCCAGCGGCGGGTGGCGGTCGCGATGCCGGACAGGCGGCACAGGATGTTCAGGGCGCTGCGCTCGGCGGTCAGCAGGTCGCGGGTGCGGGCGCGGACGGACAGCAGCAGCTGCCCGGCCTCGACCTTGTCGCCGTCCTCGGCGTGCCGCTCGACCTCGAAGGCCTCGGTGCACACCACGGAGAACACGGCCTCGGCGATGCGCAGGCCGGCCACGACACCGGCCTCGCGGGCCACGAAGTCCGCGATGGCCTCGGCGTCCTCGGGGACGGTGGCGACGGTGGTGACGTCGACCCCGCCGTCCAGGTCCTCGGACAGGGCCATGTGCGCGATGTCCTCGACCTCGATCGGGTCCAGGCCCGCGTCCACCAGCAGCTGGGCCAGCGCCGGGTCGAGGCCGGTCTCCTCGCCCTCGCCACAGCCGCAGTCGTCGCCGCAGCCGCCTTCGTTCTGGTCGATCAGGGGGAGTTCGGGGGTGCTCACGGTCACTGCTCCAGGCTCTGGGGGGTGAGGGGGACGTCCACGGACGGGAAGTCCGCGGAGTCGGTGGGGACGACGACCAGGGCCCGCCGCTCGGTCGCCGACAGCCGGACGACGAGGTGACGGCGCCAGGCGGCGTCGTCCCGGTCGGGGTGGTCCTCGCGCCAGTGGCAGCCGCGGGTCTCGGCGCGCCGCTGCGCGGCGGCGACCAGGACGCGGGCCACGCACAGCAGGTTGGTCGCCTCCCAGGTCTCCACGCCCGGGACGGCGGTCTTGCCGTGGGCCTCCAGCTCGCCCAGGGCGGTCGTGTAGAGGGTCTCCAGCGCGGCGGCCGCCGTGCTCAGGGACTCGGCGGAGCGCAGTACGCCCGCGCCCTCCGTCATGATGCGCTGGATCTCGTACCGCGCCTCGGCGGGCTGGAGCGGGCCGGTCGCGGGGACCGGGATGCCCGGTCCGCCGCCGCCGGGGGCGCGGTCCAGGATGTCGTCGGCGATCCGCTCGGCGAAGACCAGGCCCTCCAGCAGGGAGTTGGAGGCCAGCCGGTTCGCCCCGTGCACGCCGGTACAGGCGACCTCGCCGCACGCGTACAGGCCGGGGACGGTGGTGCGGCCGTGCAGGTCGGTGCGTACGCCGCCGGAGGCGTAGTGCGCGGCGGGCGCGACCGGGATCGGCTCGGTCACCGGGTCGATGCCGTGGGCGCGGCAGGCGGCCAGGATCGTCGGGAAGCGGTGTTCCCACATCTCGGCGCCGAAGTGCCGGGCGTCCAGGTACATGTGCTGGGTGCCCTGCTCCAGCATGCGGCGCGTGATGCCCTTGGCGACGATGTCGCGCGGGGCCAGTTCGGCGAGCTCGTGCTGCCCCACCATGAAGCGGACGCCGTCGGCGTCGACCAGGTGGGCGCCCTCGCCGCGGACGGCCTCCGAGACCAGGGGCTGCTGGCCCTCGGCGTCGGGTCCGAGGAAGAGGACGGTGGGGTGGAACTGGACGAATTCGAGGTCGGACACCTCGGCCCCGGCGCGCAGGGCCAGGGCCACGCCGTCGCCGGTGGACACCGACGGGTTGGTGGTGGCGGAGAACACCTGGCCCATGCCGCCGGTCGCGAGGATCACGGCGGGCGCGTGGACGGCGCCGACGCCGTCGTGCTGGCCCTCGCCCATGACGTGCAGGGTGACGCCCGCGGTGCGGCCCGCGGCGTCCTGGAGGAGGTCCAGGACGAGGGCGTTCTCCACGGTCTCGATGCCCGCCGCGTGGACGGCCTCGACCAGGGCGCGGGAGATCTCGGCGCCGGTGGCGTCGCCGCCGGCGTGCGCGATGCGGCGGCGGTGGTGGCCGCCCTCGCGGGTCAGCTCTATCTCGCCGGTGTCGGCGGAGGTGTCGAAGACGGCGCCGGTCGCGATGAGCCGGCGCACCGCGTCCGGGCCCTCGGTGACCAGGAGCCGTACGGCCGCCTCGTCGCACAGGCCCGCGCCCGCGACGAGGGTGTCGTCCAGGTGCTGCTCGGGCGTGTCGCCCTCGCCGAGGGCGGCGGCGATGCCGCCCTGGGCCCAGCGGGTGGAACCGTCGTCCAGGCGTGCCTTGGTGACCACGACCGTACGGCGGCCCGCGGCCGCGCAGCGCAGCGCGGCGGTCAGGCCCGCGACGCCCGAGCCGACGACCACGACGTCCGCCTCGACGGCCCAGCCGGGGGCGGGGGCGTGCAGCCGTATGCCGGTGCCGCCGGTGCCGTCCGCCGGGATGCCTCTGCCTGTGGTGCTCACGCGTGTGCTCCGAACTCCAATGGGATGTTGTCGATCAGCCGGGTCGCGCCGACCTTCGCCGCGACGGCCAGCACGGCCTGACCGGTGAAGTCGGGGCCGACGTCGGTGAAGTCCTGCGGGTCCACCAGGGCCAGGTAGTCCAGGACCAGCGGCGGATCGTGCCGGCCCGCCTCCTCCAGGACGTGCTGGGCCGCGGCCCGTACGGCGTCCGGCAGGCCCGAACACGCCGCGGAGACGGCGTGCGCGTCCGCGGAGGCCCGGATCTCGCCGAGCCGGGCCAGGCCCGCGGCGCGCTCGTCGCTGGCGGGGGCGGCCTCGGCGCGGGCGCGCAGCGCCGCCTGGGCGGCGAGGCGGTCGCGGCCCGCGAACAGGGCGCGGGACAGGGCGAGGGCGGTGTGCCGTTCGAAGGGGGAGAGGTAGCGGTTGCGGGAGGACAGGGCGAGCCCGTCCTCCTCCCGGACGGTCGGCACGCCGGCCACGTCGACGGGGAAGTTGAGGTCGGTCACCATGCGCCGGATCAGGGCCAGTTGCTGGGCGTCCTTCTGGCCGAAGAGGGCCAGGTCGGGGCGGGTGAGGTGGAGCAGCTTGGCGACGACGGTGAGCATCCCGTCGAAGTGGCCGGGGCGGGTGGCGCCTTCGAGGCGCTCGCCCATGGGACCGGCGGTGATCCGCACCTGGGGGTCGCCGCCGGGGTAGACCTCTTCGACGGCGGGGGCGAACACGGCGTCGGCGCCCGCCTCCTCGGCGATCCGCAGGTCGGCGTCGAGGGTGCGGGGGTAGCGGTCGAGGTCCTCGTTCGCCCCGAACTGGAGGGGGTTGACGAAGACGGTGACCACGACCTGCCCGTCCGGGCCGGCCTGTTCGCGGGCGGTGCGGACGAGGGTGGCGTGGCCCTCGTGGAGGGCGCCCATCGTCATCACGACGGCGCGGCGGCCGGTGCGCGGGAGCTTGTGGAGTTCTTCCGCGGTGTTCAGCAGCAGCGGGCCGGTCATCGGGCGCCACCCTCCGGTTCGGCGGTGTCGGCGAGGACACCGAGCAGGTCCTCGGCCAGTTCGGGCTTGAGCAGGCCGTGCGCGAGGGCGCGGTCGGCGGTGGTCCGGGCCATGGCGAGGTACCCGGCGACGGTGGCGGGGGCGTGCTTGCGCAGCTCGGAGACGTGCGCGGCGACCGTACCGGCGTCGCCGCGGGCGACCGGGCCGGTCAGCGCCGCGTCCCCGGAGCGCAGGGCGTTGTCGAGGGCCGCGCCGAGGAGGGGGCCGAGCATCCGGTCGGGGTGTTCGACACCGGCGGTGCGGAGCAGTTCTATCGACTGGGCGACCAGGGTGACCAGGTGGTTCGCGCCCAGGGCGAGGGCGGCGTGGTAGAGCGGGCGGCTGTCCTCCGCGATCCACTCGGGCTCCCCGCCCATCTCGATGACCAGGGCCTCCGCGGCCAGCCGCAGTTCCTCGGGGGCGGTCACGCCGAAGGAGCAGCCGCCCAGGCGCTGCACGTCGACCTCGGTGCCGGTGAAGGTCATCGCCGGGTGCAGGGCCAGCGGGAGGGCCCCGGCGCGGCGCGCGGGGTCGAGCACCGAGGTCCCGTAGCGCCCGGAGGTGTGGACGAGGAGCTGTCCGGGGCGGACGGCGCCCGTCTCGGCGAGGCCCTCGACCAGGCCGGGCAGGGCGTCGTCGGGGACGGTGAGCAGCACCAGATCGGCCCGCTCCAGCACCTGCGCGGGCGACACGAGCGGGACGTCGGGCAGCATCCGCGCGGCGCGGCGCCGGGAGGCGTCGGAGACTCCGGAGACGGCGACGGGACGGTGCCCGGCCTGCTGGAGCGCGCGGGCCAGCGCGGGGCCTACCCGGCCGGCTCCGACGACGCCGACGGTGAGCCGGGCGGGACGGCCGGACGGATCCCGGGACTCCGTCTGATGGGGTGCGTTCACGCGGGCGATGCCTTCCGTTCCAGTCCGCGGGGGGTACCGGACGATACGCCGCCATGCTAGCCCCTGGGGCCGTGGCGGGGCCGCGCCGACCGGGGGCATGATCGGGCCCATGACCGATGACGAGGAACGCACGAAGCGGCTGGTGGCGGCGGGGCGGGCGGCTGAACGGTCGCTCTCGGGGGGCGCCCGGGACGCGACGGTCGGTGAGCTGCTCGCCGCCCTCGCCGAGGCCCCGTACGACCTGGAACAGCCCCCCGACGTGTACGGCGACGGGATAGTCGCCGAGCTGGAGGCCCGGGTCGCGGAGCTGCTGGGGACCGAGGAGGCGGCGTTCTTCCCCACGGGGACGATGGCGCAGCAGGTCGCGCTGCGCTGCTGGGCGGGGCGGACCGGGAACCCGGTGGTGGCGCTGCACCCGATGAGCCATCCGGAGCGGTGGGAGGGCGGCGCGCTGCCGGTGGTCTCCGGGCTGCGGACGGTCCACCCGACGACGGAGCCGCGGCAGCCGACCGCGCGGGAGGTCACCGACCTGCCGGAGCCCTTCGGCACGCTGATGGTGGAGCTGCCGCTGCGCGACCCGGGCTTCCTGCTGCCGACGTGGGAGGAGCTGGAGGAGCTGGTCGACGCGGCCCGGGAGCGGGACGCGGTCGTCCACTTCGACGGGGCCCGGCTGTGGGAGTGCGCGACCCACTTCGGGCGGCCGCTCGCGGAGATCGCGGGGCTCGCGGACTCCGTCTACGTCTCCTTCTACAAGTCCCTCGGCGGGCTGAGCGGGGCCTGCCTGGCCGGCCCCCGGGGCTTCGTGGAGGAGGCCCGCGTCTGGCGCCACCGGTACGGGGGGCAGGTCTTCCACCAGTTCCCGCAGGCCCTGTCGGCGCTGGCCGGGCTGGAGCGGCGGCTGCCGCTGCTGCCGGCCCGCGTGGCGCAGGCGAAGGTGGTCGCCGCGGCCCTGCGGGAGGGCTTCGAGGAGGCGGGGGTGCCCTGGTTCAAGGTCCACCCGGAGGTGCCGCACACGCACCAGTTCCAGGTGTGGCTGCCGTACGGGGCGGACGCGCTGACGGAGGCGGGCCTGCGCCTCGCGGAGGAGACGGGCACGCTCCTGTTCCGCCGCTGGTCGGCGCAGGGTCCCCCGGGGATGTCGATGACCGAGGTCGAGGTCACGGAGCCGGGGCTGTCCTGGACGGCGGACGACGTCCGGGCGGCGGTACGGGGGTTCGTGGACCGGCTGTAGCTCCCCGGCCGGGCCCCGCGGGGTGGAAGGCCCGGGTCCCGCCCCGGACCCCGGCAGCGCCCCGCCGGGTGGAGGCCCGGGTCCCGGCAGTGCCCCGCCCGGGCCCGCCCCGGGCCTCAGCAGGGCCTCGCCGGGTGGAGCAGGCGGTGCAGGGCCGCGCGCCAGGGGTGGGTGGCCGGGCGGCCGTCGAGGACGGCGCGGAAGCGGGCCTCGGTGCGGACGGAGCGCAGGACGTCCCAGTCGCCCCGGCCCGGCGGCGGGGGCTGGGGGGTGCCGTGCTGGGCGGCCCGGTAGCTGTCGAGGAGGTACTGCTCGGTGGCGGTCATGCATCCACCCTCACCCCGTCGGCGGCAACCCGCACGACGATTGACGCCGACCGTCAATCGAGGCCTCCCACCTGCGCCGGAGCTCCCCCGCCCGTCACCCGGACGGACGGGGCGGGGTGCGTGCTCCCGGCTCCCGCGCGGGCCCGTCCGGGGCCAGAATGGGGCGATGAGCGTCACGATCGACATAGCCGGGCTCCCCGCGGAGCGGATCGGTTTCGCGCCGGCTCCGCTCGCCGAGCTCTGTATGGCCCTGCACGCGCTGTCGCAGCCCGCGCACCACCCCGAGCTCCATTCCTGGACGAACTCCACCAGAGCCTCGCTCGATCCCTGCCTGGCGGAGCGGCTGATCGAAGCCGAGTTCATGTGGCGCAGTTCGTTCTCCGACATCTTCATGGCCTTCGCCGGGATCCCCGGCGGTTCGGGCCGCCCCGGAGCCACCCTGGCCGAGGACCTGGACATCCTCGACCGGATGGACGACGAGCGGTTCGTGATGGCCGCCCTGGAGCACTGCTGGCTCGCGCTCTACAACGAGGGCGGCGGGCCCTCCCCGCTGAAGGACCCGGGCGCGCGGGCCAAGGCGCTGGAGGCGGCTGCCGCGCGCGGCCCCCGTCAGCTGGACTTCTCCATCCGGCTGCTGGACGACACCCGCTCCGTCCGGGTCTGGCTGCGCCGGCTCCTGGAGGACTGCGACGAGGCCTTCTTCGCCGAGACCTGGCGGCGGATCGAGCCGCGGCAGGCGGCGGACGCCCGGCACAAGGCGGAGGTGCTGCGCCACAAGGGGCTGCCGGCGGCGCTGCGGGAGGTGTCCGGGGCGCTGAGCGTGGACGGGGGGCTGACCACGATCACCGCCGACAAGATGGTCAACGGCCAGGCCACGGCCACCGATCCGCGGGTCGGTCCCGGGCTGCTGTTCGTGCCGACGAACTTCGGCTGGCCGCACCTGCTGGTCCTGCACGCGCCCGGCTGGCGCCCGGTGGTGCACTATCCGCTGAACTCGCCCGGACTGGCCCCCGAGCCGGGCTCGGTGGAGCTGCTCGCCCGCCGGATGGAGGCGCTGGCGCACCCGGTGCGGATGATGCTGTGCCGCAGCCTGGCGCGGGCCCCGTACACGACGACCGAGCTGGCGCGGGTCTACGGGATCACCCCGCCGGAGGTGTCCCGGCACCTGGCGGTGCTGAAGAAGGCCGGACTGCTGCACGCCCGCCGCCAAGGCCGTTATGTGCAGCATCAGTTGGATCTGTCCGTGGTCGCTCGAATAGGTTCCGATTTCATCGAGGGCATTCTCCGCTGACCACTCTTCGGACGATGGCCGGATTTCGACGGCGCAGAGTCACCGATATGCGGATTTCACAAACCGGAAGCAGTGAAAACCCTGGCGACAGGGGCCTGTTGGTGCCTAACGTGCGTCCACCACCCACCCCATTGCCCCGCGTGCCGTGAAAGGACCTTCATGCCCTCTCGCCGTATAGCCGCAGCAACCGCCGCACTGGCGGCCGCGGCCCTCGTCTCGCCGCTCCTCCTCGCCGGCCCGGCCGGTGCCACCGCGAGCCCGCAGAGCGATGCCGCCAGGGGTGACGCGCTGGCCAGGAAGCTGGTCAAGGAGGCGACCGGCAAGGGCGCCAACAACCACCTGAAGGTCCTCCAGTCGATCGCCGACTACAACAAGGGCACCCGCGTCGCCGGTTCGAAGGGGCACGTCCAGTCCGCCCAGTACGTCGAGGCCGTGCTCAAGGCGGCCGGGTACAAGGTCACGCGCAACGAGTTCGACTTCGTGTACGTCGAGACGATCTCCGAGAAGCTGAAGGTCAACGGCGCGGCCGGCCGTGACGTCCCGATCAAGCTGATGACGTACACGGCCAGCGGTCCGGCCGAGGGCGTCACCGCGCAGCTCGCGGTCGCCCCGGTCGACGCCGACGGCAGCAACGGCTGCGAGCCCGGCGACTTCGCGGCCGGCACCTTCACGGGCAGGATCGCGCTGGTCAAGCGCGGCGGCTGCACCTTCGCGGTGAAGCAGGCGAACGCGGCGGCGGCCGGCGCGGTGGGCACGGTCATCTACAACAACACGGCGGGCGCCCTGAACGGCACCCTCGGCGACGCCAACGCGGGCAAGGTCCCCACCGGCGGCGTCTCCCAGGAGGAGGGCGAGAAGCTGGCGGCCGAGGCGGCGGCCGGTCCGGTCTCGCTCACCCTGGACATCCGCGAGCTGCGCGAGAACCGCAAGACCTTCAACGTGGTCGCGGAGACGCAGGGCGGCGACGAGAACAACACCGTCTTCCTCGGCGCGCACCTGGACTCGGTGGCGGCCGGTCCCGGCATCAACGACAACGGCTCCGGCTCGGCGGGCATCCTCCAGGTCGCGCAGCGCCTCGCGAGCGAGCAGAAGAAGATCAAGAACAAGGTCAAGTTCGCCTGGTGGTCGGCGGAGGAGTTCGGCCTGCTCGGCTCGGAGGCGTACGTCGCCTCGCTGACGCCGGAACAGAAGAAGCAGATCAAGCTGTACCTGAACTTCGACATGATCGCCTCGCCGAACGCCGCCTACTTCGTCTACGACGGCGACGACTCCGACAAGGTCGGCTCGGGCCCCGGCCCGGAGGGTTCGGCGCAGCTGGAGAAGCAGATCACCGACTTCCTCGACGCGCAGAAGATCCCGCACGAGGGCAGTGACTTCACCGGCCGCTCGGACTACGGCCCGTTCATCGAGGCGGGGATCCCCTCCGGCGGTACGGACACGGGCGCCGAGGGCATCAAGACCCCGGAGCAGGCCGCGAAGTTCGGCGGTCAGGCGGGTGTCGCCTACGACGTGAACTACCACGGCAAGGGCGACGACATCACCAACATCGACCAGAAGGCGCTCGACATCAACGTCGACGTCATCGCGAACGCGGTCGGCCACTACGCCTACGACCTGGCCCCGCTGACGCAGCCGGTCACCCCCAAGCCGAGCACCGGCTCGGGCAACGGCGGCGGTCTGCGCCCGGGTCACGACCACGACGTCACGCAGTAGGCCGCACGGCGGCTCGGCCCGGCCCGGCGGGCGGCCCGGCTAGACCCGGCGGCTCAGCCCAGCCCGGCCCGGCAGCTCAGCCCGGCCCGGCCCGGCCCGGCAGCACGAGCCCGCCAGTACGAGCACAGCGCAGCGCAGCCGCGCAGCGCAGGGGCCGTCATCCCGTCGGGGTGGCGGCCCCCGCCGCGTCCGGGGCCCTCGGCGCCTCGCCCGCCCACCCCTGGGTGACGGCCGCGACCGCCCCGGCGACCTCGGCCAGCCGGCCCGCGTCGGCCCGCACCGAGCGGGCCAGTTCGAGGTGGAGGAAACGGGTTCCCCGTTCGGCCGCCAGTCGGCCCTGCTCGTTGTTGCGCCCCGAGAGGCGGCAGTTCGCGGCCCAGGCCCGGCACGGCCTGATCCCGTGGCCCTCCAGCCGCGCGGCGAGCCGCTCCGCGTCGGCGGCGGCCGTGTTGCCGGACCCGGTGGAGACGACGGCTCCGGCGGCGGGGGCGGAGGAGTCGGCGAACCCGTGGAGCTGGATGCCGGGCAGGCCGCGGCGGGTGAGCTCGGTGACGACGGCGTGGAAGACGGAGTCGGTGCGGTGGGCCATGTCGGCCACGTCCCCGGAGGCGGCGGTGTCCTCCTCCTCGGCCCCGCCCGCGTCGGCTCCGGAGTCGGAGCCGGATCCGGAGCCCGCCTTGCGGTGGGCCCCGGCAAGGACCATGACCCCGCCGGGGGCGCCGCGCAGCACCTGCGCGCCGAGGCGTTCGGTGTCCTGGTCGGCGATGGGGTGCGGGACCTGGACCGACCAGCGCGGGGGCGCGCCGAGGTCGACGTAGACGCGGCCCCAGCCGCGGTTCGCGGATCCGGGGCGGGCGGCCGCGTCGGCGACCTCGGCGAAGCGGCGGCCGTCCGGTCCGTCGGTGAAGGTGTCGAGGCGGTAGTCCACATCGGCGAGCCGGGTACGCGCTTTATCGACATTACCGTCGAAAAGGGCTGATACCCCTTCCATGACGGCGTCCCGTTCCGCCCGCGTCGGTACGCGATAGCCGCCCGTCACTCCGAATTCGGAGGTGAATCGGGTCACCCTCTCCAGCAGCCCCGTGTCCGGGACCACAGGGGAAGGGATGGATGCGGCCCTCTTTTCGGCCACATAAGAAGGTACGAAAGCGACATAAGCGACCCCAGCCATGATCGCCACGCACATGATCGCAACAATCGTTACGTTTTTTGTGAATCTCGCAGTCGTCACTGGCCGAAAATAGCTGAGTGAAATTCACCCCCGTCCGCCCGGCCTCCCCCCGGAGGCGCGCCGCGCTGCTGGCCCTCCCGCTGAGCCTCTCGCTCGCGGGCTGCGGTCTCCTCGGCGGCCCGGCGGGCGGCCCTGCGGGCGGCGGCGCCGCCGGCGGCACGGGCGGCAAGGGCGGGGGCCGTTCCTTCACCGTGGCCGCCGCGGGCGACATCCTCATCCACCCCCAGCTGACCGAACAGGCCGCCCGGGACGCGCGGGCCGCCGGCCACCAGGGCTACGACTTCGACCGGATCATGGCGGGGGTCAAGCCGGTCATCAGCCGGGCCGACCTCGGGATCTGCCACATGGAGGCGGTCCTCGGCAGCCCCGCCGGCCCCTTCCGGGCCTACCCCGACTTCCTCGTCCCGCCGCAGATCGCCAAGACGGTCAAGGCCATCGGCTACGACACCTGCTCGACGGCCTCCAACCACACCCTCGACCACGGCCCCGAAGGGGTCTACGGCACCCTCGACACCCTCGACCGCGAAGGCCTGCGCCACACCGGCTCCGCCCGCAGCCAGGCCGAGGCGGACACCCCCCTGATCCTGGACGTCAAGGGCGTCAAGGTCGCCCAGATCTCCTTCGCCTTCGGTTTCAACGGGCGCGAGCTCCCCCCGGACAAGCCCTGGCTGGCGAACCTGACCAGCTTCAAGGCCATCGCCGCCGCCGAGAAGAAGGCCCGCGCGGCCGGCGCCGACGTGGTCGTCCTCTCCATCCACTGGGGCCGCGAGCACCAGCCCGACCCGAGCAACCAGCAGCTGGACCTGGCCCGCCGGATCGCCCGCGAGACCGGGATCAACCTGGTCATCGGCCACCACAGCCACGTCGTCCAGCCGATGGAGAAGATCGGCGGCACCTGGATCGCCTACGGGCTCGGCAACCAGCTCGCCCGCCACGACGTGCCCGGCGGACTGACCGAGGAGGGCGCCATCGGCTGGTTCGAGTTCACCGAACGCGGCGGCGCCTGGGACGTGCGGGCCAGCTACGTACCCACCTTCACCGACATCCCGCCCGACCCGGAGGCCGCCCCCGGCGCCGACCCGGCCGCCGTGCAGCCCGTGCGCGACCACCGCCTGGTCGACGTCGCCGAGGCCCTGCGCGGCGACGCGCGGCTCCTGCCGCAGCAGCGCGCCCGCTACCGGCTGGCCTTCGAACGCACCCAGGGCACCCTGCTCAACCGCGGCGCCGCCAAGGACGGGCTGCGCGCCCTGCGGGAGCTGCCGGACTGACCCCGTACGTCCCCCCGCCCCACCCCTCCCGCACCTCCCCCCGCTCCAGGAAGGACCCCGCTGTGGCCGCTTCGCGCACCACGCGGCGGCGCAAGGCCCGCCGCAGGGCCGACATGTCACTCCTCGGTGGCATCAGGCCCCCGATCACCGTGCTGTCGGTGCTGCTGCTCGCCCTGGCGGGATTCACGGCGTTCAGCCTCGGCACCGTCCACGAGGACCGGCTGCCCGAGGCCGTGCTCACCTCGCAGCAGCACTTCGCCGAGGACGGCGCGATCGCCCTGCGCGCCTCCCTGGACGAGAGCGTCACCGACCTCGACCGGGCCGCTGCGCTCTTCTCCACCGGCAAGCCCGTCGCCCCCGACGCGGTACTCGACCGCATCGGCAGCGTCTACCAGAAGTGGCGCGGCACCGCCGTCGTCGAGATCGGTTCCGGCCGGCTGCTCGCCGCCCGAGGCGAGAACCTCCCGCTGACCGCCGTCGACCGCACGAAGCTCTCCGGCGCCGACGGCCTGGCCCCCCGCATGGTCAAGATGCCCGGCGGCGAGACCCGGCTGCTGACCCTCTCCCTGCTCACCTGGAAGGACCAGCCCCAGCAGCTGCTGGTGGCCTCCAGCAGCCTGCGCTTCCCCGGCATCAGCCTCGGCAGGTTCCGCTCCATCGCCGTCGTCGGCTCCGACGGCGCCGTCCTGAGCAGCGACGGCATCCCCGAGCCCGAGATGGTCGCCGAGACCCAGCGCGCCGACATCAAACGCGACACCAAACAGCTGGCCTCCTTCGCCAAGGCGGCCGCCAGGAAGACCCGCGCCAACCCCCTCACCGCCAAGGAGCCCGGCTCCGGCGGCTTCCCCGGGGTCAGCGGCAGCCTGCTGGGCGGCGAGTCCGGCGGGGACCGCGCCGCCGCCGGTTACGCGGGCCTCGCCGGCTCCGAGGCGGGCGTCGGCACCACCGCCACCAGCCTGGACCTCACCGTCGTCGCCATGGTCAACGTGCCGCAGAACCCGGCCCGCACCTCCGACGCCTTCGCCGGAATGGTCCTGGCCGGCGCGCTGCTCCTGGTCGGCGCCCTCGTCGTGGCCCTGCTCGTCGCCACCGTGCAGCGCCCGCTGATCGCCCTCTTCCTCGACAGCCGCCGCCTCACCCGGGGCGACCTCACCCGCCCCGTGGCCGTCCCCCGCGGCGCCGAGGCCACCCGGATCGCCGCCGCCCTGGAACGACTGCGCCTCCAGCTGCGCGACGGCGCCCCGGCCGAGCCCGCCGCGTCACCCGCCCGGGCCCGCCGCAAACGCCGTACGGGCGCCCGTACGCTCCTCGCCCTGTGCGCGGTCCTGCTCCTCGCGTGGTGCCTCCCGCTGGGCCTGCTCGTCAACCGGGCCGGGGACGCCGTCGTCGTACCCCAGCAGCTGGTCAACGACCAGCGCGAGCGCACCGACACCCTCAACGACCGGGTCCGCCGCGCCCTGAACGAGGGCCAGGCCGACCTGCTGTCCGTGGCCTCGTCGATGGACGGCGACACCGCCCCCGAGCACATGAGCGCGGTCCTGGAGCGCACCGCCGACGAACACGCGCGCTACCAGTCCCTCTACGTCCTGGACCCCGCCGGCAAGATCCTCGCCCGGGCGGGCGGCACCCCGAAGGCCGCCGACGGCAAGGGGCCCCGCAAGGATCCGGTGGCCCTCGACGACAGCGGCAAGAGCCCCGTGATCGTCGCGACGGCACCGGTCCCCGGCAAGGCGGGCACGGCCGTCGTCGGCGAGCTGCGCATCGACTTCCTCAACTCCCTCCTCAAGCGGCCCGGCCTCGGGGAGATCCGCGTCGTCGACGCCAAGCACCGGATCATCGCCTCCAACGGCGGCTACCGCGCCTTCCAGAAGCTCGACGAGGCACGCCTCGACGCACTCGTCGACGGCTCCGCCCTCAAGGTCGGCATGGCCCCCCGGCCCGGCAGCGTCCTCTACCGCAGCGGCGGCGACCACGTCATCGCCGCCGCCGCGCCGTTCTCCGGCGGCGGCGCGGCCGGGGACCTGAAGTGGACCGTGGTCAGCTGGCAGTCCGCCAAGGGCCTGGCCATCCAGGAGTACAGCCTGCAGAACCGCACCGTCCTCGCCGGGCTCCTCGGCTTCGCGGTCGGCGCGGCCTGCCTGGGCTGGCTCCAGATCATCGTGATCGCGCCGCTGCGCGAACTGGCCCGGCGCGCCGAGGCCCTCGCCGACGGCGACCGGCGCACGGTCCTCTACCCGCGCCACCACGACGAGGTCGGCGCCGTCACCCGCAGCCTGGAGATCATCCGGCAGCAGCTCCAGCAGCGACAGCAGCAGCGCAAGCAGGCCGCCGGACAGCCGTCCGCGCCGGCCGGAAAGAACTGATCCCCCGTGCTCTTCCTCTACTGCGTGCTGCTCGTCTGCTGCCTGATCATGCTGGTCGCGGGCATCGTCGAGCAGCGCCGGCACTTCTCCAACCTGGACCGGATACCGAACCGGGTGCTCGTGAACGGCATCCGCGGCAAGAGCTCCATCACCCGGCTGTGCGCGGGCGCGCTGCGCGGCGGCGGCCTGACGACGGTCGCCAAGACCACCGGAACGGCCGCCCGGTTCATCCACCCCGACGCCACCGAGGAGCCGGTCTACCGCAAGTTCGGCATCGCCAACGTCGTCGAGCAGATCGGCATCGTGCGGCGGGCCGCCGCCTACCGGCCGGACGCGCTGGTCATGGAGTGCATGGCGGTCATGCCGGCGCTCCAGGAGATCAACCAGTCGAAGCTGATCCAGTCGACCATCGGCGTCCTGTGCAACGTCCGCGAGGACCACGTCGCCGAAATGGGCCCGACCCTCGACGACATCGCCCGCTCCCTGTCGCGCTCGATGCCGCACGGCGGGATCTGCGTCACCGCCGAGAAGGAACGGTTCGACGTGCTCCAGGAGGAGGCCGACGCCCGGGACTGCACGCTGGTCTACGCCGACCCGGACACCGTCTCCGACGAGGAGCTGCGCGGGTTCAGCTGGTTCACCTTCAAGGAGAACGTGGCCATCGCCCTCACCGTCGCCGAACTCCTCGGCGTCGACCGGGCGACGGCCCTGAAGGGCATGTACGAGGCCCCGCCGGACCCGGGCGTGCTGTCGGTCGAGCGGTACCTGGCGCCGGGCGGCAAGCGGCTGCGCTTCGCGAACGTCTTCGCGGCGAACGACCCCGAGTCCACGCTGATGAACATCAACCAGCTGCTGGACCTGGGTGCGGTGGACCGCCCGCTGAACGTGGTGATCAACTGCCGGCCCGACCGGGTCGAGCGCAACGGCCAGATGGGCTCGATCGTCCCCGAACTCCAGCCGGACCGGGTGTTCGTGATCGGGCACCCCGCGAAGAGCGCCATCGACGCGATCCCGGCCGAGTGGCGCGACCGCGCCGTCGACCTCGGCGGTGACCAGCGCGACGGCGAGGAGTTCATGCACGAGCTGCTGGGACACCTCGGGGAGAGCTCCTCGCTGGTGGCCATCGGCAACATCCACGGGCAGGGCGAGATCCTGCTGGAGCACCTCGCGGAACTCCCGCCGGACGAGTCCGAGCCGGAACGGGACGCCGAGGAGGGGGCGCAGGAGCCCGCCCCCGTCTTCACGCGCCCGCTCGACCCGTACGCGGAGGACCCGTACGGCCAGGACCCGTACGGCCAAGGCCCGTACGACCAGGATCCGCACCACCGGGGCCCGTACGGCCAGGACCCGTACGCGGGCACCCCGCACCCGCAGCAGCCCCCGTACGCGGGTGCCGGACACCCGCAGCAGCCCCACCCGCAGCCTCCGCACGCCCAGGGCCCGTACCCGCATCCGCACGCCCAGGGCCCGTACCCGCAGGAGCAGCCCCACCCGCAGCCTCCGCACGCCCAGGGCCCGTACCCGCATCCGCATGCCCAGGGCCCGTACCCGCAGGAGCAGCCCCACCCGGGGGCCCCGTACGGGCAGCAGCCGTACCCGGGGCCCTCCGTCGGGCAGCAGTACGCGCGCGCCGCGTACGGGCAGCAGCCCCCGCCGCAGCCCCCGCACGGAGGACCCCCGCAAGGGCGGCCGCCGCAAGGGCGGCCGCCGCAGCCGCGGCCCCCGCGGCCCGCGCCCGACCCCTACGGCATCGGCGCCGCCACGCCGGTCCCGGCCTGGCCGCAGCAGGCGCCGCAGGTCCCCCCGAACGCCCACCCAGGAGAGCCCCGTTGATCCCCGCCGTCCTCACCCCCGAGATCGCCGCGATCGGCATCGCGCTGGGCCTGCTGTTCTCCCTGCTCTGCTACCTCACGACCAACCTCTCCCCCGGCGGCATGATCACCCCGGGCTGGCTCGCGCTCACCCTCATCGAGGACCTCCAGCGCGCCGCCCTCGTGGTCGGCATCACCGTGATGACGTACGTCCTGACCCTGCTCACGCAGAAGTTCGTCATCCTCTACGGCAAGCGCCTCTTCGCCGCCGTCGTCCTCATCGGCGTCCTGCTCCAGGCCACCGTGGTGATCGTGCTCCAGATGGAGTTCCCGCTCCTGTACGCGAACCAGACCCTCGGCTTCATCGTCCCGGGCCTGATCGCCTACCAGCTGGTCCGCCAGCCCAAGGGCGCCACCCTGCTCGCCACCGGCAGCGCCACGCTCATGACGTACGTCGTCCTGACCGCCGGGATCCTGCTCGGCGTCATGCCCAGCGCCTGACGCCCCGCAACTCCACCCTCCACCCACCGCCCCGGAGCCTCCCGCATGACCGCCCCGTCGAAGAAGTCGAAGAAGCCGAAGAAGAAGAGCGGCACCCGCTCCGCGCTGCACACGGTCACCGTGCTCGCGCTGCTGGCCGGCAGCGCCTACTTCACCTACGCGCTGCGCACCGAGGAGCAGGCCAAGACCCCCGCCGTGCACGTCGTCGCCGACCGGAACGGCGCGGGCGGCATCACGGCGGGCTCGAACGGGGCCCAGAAGTGGGAACGCCTCCAGAGCCCCGCCCGGTCGGTGCTGCGCGACGGCAGTGGACAGGTCCTCGGCACCTTCACCGACGGCGCCCGCACCGCCACCCTCACCGGCCCCAGCCGCACCTTCGGCGAGCCCGCCAACACCGCGTCCCGGGTCGTCACCGAGAACTGGGTCCGGCTGATGCCCGAGGCGTGGAAGCAGGGAGCCGAGAACCAGCAGTGGTTCAAGGACTGGTTCAAGAAGTACTACGGGAGCAGCGAGGACGACGTCTTCGCGACGGCCTTCCAGTACGTCGACAAGGCCCCGGTCAAGAAGGACGCCCAGGGCACCCCCTTCGCCGGCGACGCCTCCTTCGGGCCGCTCAACCCCACCGGTTCCGAGGGCAACGACCTGCGCCTGGAGCAGTCCGACTTCTACGACTACCTCGGCAAGCCGTACACCTTCCGCAACGGCGTCACCAAGCAGCCGCAGCCGGCCCGCTACCGGGCGATCGACTGCTCGGGCTTCGTGCGCACCGTCTTCGGCTACCGGGCCCGCTACCCCCTGATGCCCGACGACACCCCCGGCGCCGGCCTGCCGCGCACCGCGAACGGCATCGCCCGCTCCGCGCTGGGCGCGGACGTCATCCCGCTCAAGGGGATCGGCCCCGAGCACCGGCCCACGTCGATCGACGTGATCCAGCCCGGCGACCTGCTGTTCTTCAAGCTCGACGCCCGCACCAAGGACCGCCTCGACCACACGGGCATCTACCTGGGCACCGACTCCGACGGCCACAACATCTTCATCTCCAGCCGCGAAGAGGCCAACGGCCCGACCATCGGCGACAAGGGCGGCGCCTCGCGCCTCGACGGCAACGGCTACTACGCGACCACCCTGCGCAGCGTGAAGAGGCTCTAACGGTCCCCGGCCACGGGCGGCCACGGCGGGATCCCGACCGGCTGCACCAGCCAGCCGAAGTCGCCCAGGCCGCCCCGGGCCGTGAGCTCCGCCGCCTCGCCCGCCGCCGACAGGGCCCGGACGTACGCCGCCGGGTCGGTGGAGGCCAGGGCCAGCGGCGGGCGGCCGCACGGGACGCCGAGGGCCGTCAGCGCCTCCCGCTGGGTGAGCAGGGCCGCCCCCGGCCCCGCGCAGGCGTCGAGCGCCACGTGCGCGGTGACGTCGCAGCCGCCGTCCGGGACCGGCGCCACCTCCCGGCCCTCCCGGAACCCGGTCAGGGTGCCGAACGGGGGCCGGGCCCCGCGGGTGTGGGCGTAGTCCACCGCCACCGCCAGGCCCCGCTCCAGGGTGGCGACGGCCGCCGCCCAGGCCTCGTCACGGGCCCGGCCGATCTCCGCCCTGCCCTCCTCCCCCGCCGCCGCGCCGGGCCACCACCGCTCCAGCCAGGCCCGGTCCGCCGGGTCGAGGGGGCCGCCGGGGGTCTCCGTACCGTCGGGGTCGACCAGGACGTAGCGGCCGTCCTCCACGACGTCGAGGGGGACGTTGTCCAGCCACTCGTTGGCGAACAGCAGGCCCGTCGTCCCTTCTGGGGGCTCCGCCACCCAGCGGATCCGCGGGTCCAGCCCCGCCGGCTCCGCCGCGCGCTCCACCGCGTACGGCCGCACCCGCCCGGCCACCCCGGGGGGCAGCGCCGCCAGCACCCCGGTCAGCAGCTCGCCGCGCCCCGCGCCGACGTCGACCAGGTCGAGCCGGTCCGGGTGCCCGAGCGCCCCGTCGACCGTGCGCAGCAGCCGGGCCACGGCCCCCGCGTAGAGGGGCGAGGCGTGCACGGAGGTGCGGAAGTGCCCGGCGGGCCCGGGACCGCCGGGACGCACGTAGAACCCGCCCGGACCGTACAGCGCGGCCTCCATGGCGGCCCGCCACCGCACCGGTCCCCCGACTCCGCCCTGAGCGCTCATCCCACAAAGGGTAAGGTCACCCTCCACCTTGGGGAGTACGCCCCCGTCACAGGGATCGCACCTGTGGTTGACTCCAGCACCTATCTCCTGTCCCTACTCTGGGTTACGTGCAACGCCTCTACGACTTCATCCGCCGACACCCGACGAGCGTCGACAGCTTCTGGGCCGTCCTCCTCTTCGGGCTGTCGATGCTGATCGTCGCGGACGACTCCGGAGTGGCCGGCACGAGCACCCTGCACCGGCTGCTGGCCGTGCCGTGCGTCATCGCGTTGTGCACCGCCGTCGCGCTGCGCCGCAAGTGGACCGTGGCGATGTTCTGGCTGACGGTCGGGGCGGGCGCGTGGCAGCTGGTGCTGGGCCCGACGGCGAACCTCTTCGACTTCGCGATGCTGGTGGTCCTCTTCACCGTGGCCGCCGGCGACGTCCCGCGCTGGATCTCGCGCACCGCACTGGGCATGGGACTGCTCGCCTCCCCGCTCTACTTCGCGCGGTTCGGCGTGGACAAGGGACCCAGCGGCGCCGAGGCCGTCCTGTTCACCCTGTTCATGATGGTCCCCTTCGCCCTCGCCTGGGTGCTGGGCGACTCGCTGCGCACCCGCCGCGCCTACTACGCGCAGCTCGTCGAGCGGAACCAGCGCCTGGAGAAGGAGCGCGAGGCCCAGGCCAAGGTGGCGGTGGCCGCCGAGCGCGCCCGGATCGCCCGCGAGCTGCACGACGTCGTCGCGCACAACGTGTCGGTGATGGTCGTCCAGGCCGACGGGGCCGCGTACGTCATGGACGCGGCGCCGGAGCAGGCCAAGGAGGCCCTCCAGACCATCTCGGGGACCGGCCGCCAGGCGCTCGCCGAGATGCGGCGGCTGCTGGGCGTGCTGCGCACCGGCGAGCCGCAGGAGTCGGAGGACTACGTGCCGCAGCCGGACGTCGAGCAGATCGAGGTGCTGGTCGAGCAGGTGCGGGCGGCCGGACTGACGGTGGAGTTCGAGGTCGAGGGCACGCCGCGCAGGCTGCCCACCGGCGTGGAGCTGACCGCGTACCGGATCGTGCAGGAGGCGCTGACGAACACGCGCAAGCACGGCGGCCCGGACGCACGGGCGAGCGTACGGCTGGTCTACTTCGACGACGGGCTCGGCCTGCTGGTCGAGGACGACGGGCGGGGCGCGGCGCACGAACTGTACGAGGACGGCGGCGCCGACGGAGCCGGACACGGCCTGATCGGCATGCGGGAACGCATCGGTATGGTCGGAGGAACCCTGGACGCGGGCCCGCGGCCGGGCGGAGGCTTCCGTATCAGCGCGCTGCTCCCGCTCAAGAAGAGATGACGAGGTCGAGGTAACTGATGTCCATTCGCGTGATGCTCGTCGACGACCAGGTGCTGCTGCGCACGGGTTTCCGGATGGTGCTCGCCGCCCAGCCGGACATGGAGGTCGTCGCCGAGGCGGGGGACGGCCTGGAGGCGCTGGAGGTGCTGCGGGCCACGAAAGTGGACGTGGTGCTGATGGACGTGCGCATGCCGCGGCTCGACGGGGTCGAGGCGACGCGGCGGATCTGTGAGCCGGAGGAACACCCGAAGGTGATCATCCTGACCACCTTCGACCTGGACGAGTACGCGTTCTCCGGGCTGAAGGCGGGGGCGAGCGGCTTCATGCTGAAGGACGTCCCGCCGGCTGAGCTGCTGGCGGCGATCCGCTCCGTGCACAGCGGGGACGCGGTGGTGGCCCCGTCCACCACGCGGCGGCTGCTGGACCGGTTCGCGCCGATGCTGCCGACGACGACGCAGGAGCCGCGGAACAAGGAGATCGACCGGCTGACGGACCGCGAGCGCGAGGTCATGCTGCTGGTGGCCCAGGGCCTGTCGAACGGCGAGATCGCGGGGCGGCTGGTGCTCTCGGAGGCCACCGTGAAGACCCATGTGGGCCGCATCCTGACGAAGCTGGGCCTGCGCGACCGGGTCCAGGTCGTGGTCCTGGCCTACGAGACGGGCCTGGTCCGCGCGGGCGGCCTGTAGCACCGGCGGGTCCCGGTCCGGCGGGTCCCGGTCCGGCGGCCGCCCCGCGCGGTGGCCGTCAGACCGTGGTGCCCAGGTGGGTCATGAGGGTGGACAGGGTGTCCCAGGCCGCCGGGTCGGTGCCGTCGCCCAGGGCGTAGTGCAGGCCCGGACGGCGGGCGGGGCCGATCGTGGACGGGCGCAGGGCCAGCGGCGGGCGCCGGGCGTGGGTCAGGGTGGCCTCGGCGACGCCCGCCCCGCCCAGGGTGAACGACACCGGCAGCGGGGGCCGGCCGAAGTGCGGGGTCACGCTCAGGTCCCGGCGGCCCGGCCCGACGGAGGCGAGCATGCTGACCAGGCCGTGCCCGTCGGCCAGCGTGCCGGCCAGCCCCGCGAGGGCGTCCAGCGGCGCCGGGTCGGCGGGGCCGTACCCCAGGGTCAGGGTGACGTCCTCCTCGACCCCGGCCGCCGTGCGGGTCACCCGTACGACGGCCAGCGCGTCCGCGCCCACCACCGTGAGCAGGGTCGGCTCCGGCGCCCGGCCGCGCGCGAGGTCGGTCAGCTGCCGGGGCGACCAGGGCAGGTTCACCGGCTCGGCGGTGCCCCAGCCGGCGGGCGGCCCCCCGGTCAGGGCCCGCCAGGCGGCCTCCACGGAGCGGCCGAGCAGCAGTTCCCCTTCGGCCGGGTGCTCCGTGCGGAACTGCACCGTCAGCCGGTGTCCGCCCGCTTCCGCCTCGTCGGCCCGCACGAAGGCGGCGGCCGCCCGGGGCTGCCCGTCGGCGTCGCGGGTGGGGGCGAAGGTGCCGTCCTGCCAGCTCAGCACCGCCCCGGAGAGGCCGTCGTAGTAGCCGCACTCCGGGTCCTGGACCACCCACCGGTTCGGTGCGCCGCTCAGCACGGTGCGCAGCGGCAGGCTGAGCCGGCAGTGGGCGGGGGTGACGATGTGCAGGGCCGCGCCGAAGCCGGCGGTGGTGCGCAGGACGTCGGAGAGCCAGGCCGTCAGCGGGATCACGGGCCGGTCCGCGAGGACGACGGCGGTGGACTCGGTGACCACGTCGACGGTGGGCAGGGCCCCCACGGGCGCGGGCGCCGCGGAGGCCTCGGAGGTGACGGGGACGGCGGTGACCCGGCCCGCGCCCGGGGGCCAGACGGCGCCGCCGAGGACCTCGGCGAGCCGCCCGGCGACGGCGCCGGCGAGGTCGGCCGCCTCGGGGACGGCGGTGGAGGCACGGGTCTCCGTCCACCAGACGGGGACCCGCGCGGGAGTGCCGAGGAGCCGTTCGGTCTCGCCCGGGACCTGGACCAGCACCGGTGCTTCGACCGAGACCAGGGGCCGGCCGCCCGCGCCCAGCAGCTGGATCACGGCCCCGTCGGCGGCGGAGGCCGCGTCGAGCTCGGTGCCGCCGCCCGCGAGGGCCACGAGCAGCGCGGCGGTGTCGGGCATCTTGGGGGTGAGGGCGATGACGTCCTTGGTCACGGTGTCAGGGTGCTTCCTGGGTGAGGGGGGCGGCCAGCGCGGTCTGCACGGTCTGGTGCGGCCGGCCGCGCCGGACGAGCGTGCCGCGGCCCGGCGGCTGCGCGCTCGCGTAGAGCTGCGGGAAGAGCTGGCCCTCGGAGCGTTCGCCGTTCATGACGAGCGCGGTCGTGCCGGACTCCCGCAGGGTGGTGAGCAGCGGTTCGTACAGGGCCCGGGAGGAGCCTGCGACGCGCCGGGCGATCACGAAGTGCAGCCCGATGTCCTGGGCGGACGGCAGGTAGGGCACGAAGGCCTGGAGCGGCTGCTGTCCGGCGGTGGTGAGGATGTCGTAGTCGTCGACGAGGACCACGATGCGCGGGCCGGTGAAGCCGGGGCCCTCGCCCGGGTCGGCGTCGGGGTCCATGCCGTCCTCGGGGAGCCGCTTGTCGAGTTCCTTGGCGATGCCGGCCGACAGCGCGCCGGCGATCTTCGCGTTGTGGGCGTAGCCGCCGCGGTAGGGCTCGGGGACGACTCCGCGCAGCCCGCGCCGGGGGTCGTAGACGGCGAAGACCAGCTCCTCCTCCCCGTGGCGCGCGATGAGCTGGCGTGCGACGAGGGAGAGGAGGTTGGTCTTGCCGCATTCGTTGTCGCCGAGGATCAGCAGGTGCTGGTCCTGCCCGAAGAGGTCGAGCAGGACGGGCGCGAGGACGTCCTGGTCCACGCCGATGGGGATCCGGTGCGGCTCCTCGTCGGCCGAGGGGAGCCGGTCGGCGGGCAGCCGGGCGGGCAGGACCCGTACGGGGGAGGCGATGTCGCCGTGCCAGGTGGCGCGGACGGTGGCGGCGGCCTCCTCCAGGGCGGCGGCCAGGTCGGTGGTCCCGGCCCGGGAGTCGATGCGCGGCAGGGCGGTCTGCGCGAAGAGCTTGCCGTCGGTCAGGACGCGGCCGGGGGTCTCCGGGGAGATGGTCTCGGACAGTTTGCGGTCGATGGCCGAGTCGGAGGCGTCGCCCAGGCGCAGTTCGACGCGGCTGCCGAAGAGGGACTGGTTGGCGATCCGGACGTCGTTCCAGCGCAGCATGCCCGCGACGACGTGGATGCCGTAGCCGCCGCCCCGCTTGAGGAGGTCGGTGACGGCGTCGTCGAGTTCGGAGAACTCCTCGCGCAGGGCCCCGTACCCGTCGACGAGCAGGACGATGTCGGTGGAGGCCAGCTCGGGCAGTCCGCCTCGGGAGCGCAGGCGCCGCAGCTGGTCGACGGAGTCGATGGAGTACTCGCGGAAGAGCGCCTCGCGGGCGGCGAGCATGCCCCGCACCTCCGCGACGGTGCGGGCGGCCCGTTCCCGGTCGGCCCGGCCGGCGATCCCGCCGACGTGCGGGAGTCCGGCGAGCGCGGCGAGCCCGCCCCCGGCGAGGTCGAGGCCGTAGACGGCGACCTCCTGCGGGGTGTGGGTGAGCGCGAGGGACAGGGCGATGGTGCGCAGCAGGGTGGTCTTGCCGGACTGGGGTCCGCCGGTGACGGCGGTGTGCCCGCCGGCCACCTTCAGGTCCAGCTCCCAGGGTCCGCGCCACTGGCGGGCCGGGTCGTCGAGGACACCGAGCGGTACCCGCAGCGGGGGGCGGTCGGCGTCGCCGAGGCGCAGTCCGCGGTCGGTGACGGACAGCGGTCCGGCGGCGGCGTCGAGGGAGACGGCGTCGGGCAGCGGCGGGAGCCAGATGCGGCGTACGGGCGGGGCGGCGTCGGCGAGCTGGTCGACGATGACGCCGAGCACGCTGGGGCCGGTCTCGCGGGCGGTGGCGGTGGGCTTCTCCTCGGCGGCTTCGGCGGGACCGGTGCTGTCGCGGAGGGTGTTGAAGGCCGGGTAGGGCAGGGCGAGGGGGCCTTCCCCGGCGCGGTCGCGGTCGCCGGCCGGGCCCCGGTAGCGGCCGGAGACGTAACCGGCCTTGAAGCGGGTGTAGGTGGAGGTGTCCACCTTGAGGTAGCCGAAGCCGGGCAGCGGCGGCAGCATGAAGGCGTCGGTGGTGTCGAGGACGGTGCGCGACTCGTCTGCGGAGAAGGTGCGCAGGCCGAGCCGGTAGGACAGGTAGGTGTCCAGGCCCTTGAGCTTGCCGCCCTCGATGCGCTGGCTGGACAGCAGCAGGTGCACGCCGATGGAGCGGCCGATGCGGCCGATGGACAGGAACAGGTCGATGAAGTCCGGCTTGGCGGTGAGGAGTTCACCGAACTCGTCGATGACGACGAACAGGTGCGGCAGCGGCTCCAGTTCGGGGTTCTCGGCGCGCAGGACGGCGTAGTGCCCGATGTCGGCGACGTGGCCGGCGTCCTTGAGGACCTGCTGGCGGCGCTTGACCTCGCCCGCGAGGCTGGTGTGGACGCGTTCGACGAGTCCGGCCTGGTTCTCCAGGTTGGTGATGACCCCGGCGACGTGCGGGAGCTTCTCGAAGGGTGCGAAGGTGGCGCCGCCCTTGTAGTCGACGAGGACCATCGCGAGGTCCTCCGGCGCGTGCGTGGCGACCAGGGCGAGGACGAGCGTACGGAGCAGCTCGCTCTTGCCGGAGCCCGTCGCGCCGACGCACAGCCCGTGCGGGCCCATGCCGAGCTGGGAGGACTCCTTGAGGTCCAGCAGGACGGGGCCGTGCCGGTCGTCGATGCCGATCGGGACGCGCAGGAAGTCCCGCTCGCCGCGCGGCGCCCACATGCGTGCCACGTCGAGGGCGGCGGGGTCGTCGATGCCGAGCAGGCCCATGAAGTCGACGGGTCCCGAGACGGGGGTGCCCTCGGCGACGGACTCGGCGGACAGCCGCAGCGGGGCGAGCATCCGGGCGAGGCCCTCGGCGGTGGCGGGGCCGAGCTGATCGCAGAGGCCCTCGGCGGCGGGGGCCTGGGGGGTGCGCAGGTCCCGGACGGTGACGTGGGGGCCGTCCACGGTGATCCGTATGGTCACCTCGTCGGGCTCGTGGACCTGCTCGGCGAGCAGGTGGAGCACGGTGGTGTTCATGTCGGCGAGGCCCACCGCCGTGTCGGGGCGGGGCAGTTCGACGGCGTTGTCCCCGTACTCGTCGCTGACGACGAGGAGCCGGCCCGCGAGGGCCAGCGCGCGCCGGTCGGACAGGCCCCGGCGCACCTCGGCCGCGTAGGAGGCGCGGCGGCGCAGCTCGGGGGCGAGGACCTCGGCGAGCTGCGGCAGGCTGGGGGCGATCCGCCGGGCGGCGACCGGTCCGTCCTGTTCCTGCGGGTCCAGGACGTGCGGGAGCCACTTGGCCCATTCCCAGTCCGTGTCGAGCCGGTCGCCGGGGACGCCGAGGGCGATCGCGACGTCGTCGGGGGCGTGCAGGACCGCGGTGTGGACGAGCAGGGCGCGGGCGACGCGCAGGACGCCTTCGCGGTCGCCGACGACGCTGATGTTGCCGGCCCGGTCGAGGGGCACGGTCAGCGGGAAGTCGCTGGCGCGGGCGAAGCGGGCCATGAGGGCGCCGGCCTCGTTGAGCATGAACCGGTCGGGCGGGGTGAGGACGCCTCCGGCGCCCGCGCCGAGGGCGAGCGGCTGGACGGCGACCTCGCCGGTGCCCAGGCGCGGGCACAGGAAGTCGGGGTCGCTGCGGCGGCGTTCCCACAGCCGGGCCGGGTCGCGCACGAGGTCGTAGAGGGCCTCCGGCGGCGGGTTGAGGCGGCGGGCCTCCTCGCGGAGCCGCTTCTCGCGGGCGCCGAGTTCCTCGCGCTGCTCCTCCAGGTACTCCAGGTAGCGCTCGCGCTGGGAGCGGCGGGTGCGCTGGGCCTTGCCGCGCTGGGACCAGAACATGGCGATGGCGCCGACCAGCGCGACGACCAGCACCATCGCGCCGACGGCGGCGAACTGGCTGTTGCGGATGACGGTCATCATCACGACCGAGCCCATCACGCCGGCCATCGGCAGGAGGGCGGTGGCCGGGCTGCCGATCTTGCCTTCGGGGAGGTTGGGCGGAGCCTCGACGGTGTGCGGTTCGGCGGGGGCGGGGGGCAGGGTGCCCCGGGCGGGCCGGTGGACGAGCTGCTGGGTCACCGGGCCGCACCGGCCGCCGGGAGCGCGAGGGCGCGCTGGAGTACGTCCGCGGCGAGCCGTACGGCCGCCTGCCGGGTCTCGGCGCCGAGGAGTTCGGTGCGGACGGCGCCGCCGGAGGCGAGGTGGCGGTCGTAGGGGAGGACGACGACCCCGGCGCCGGTGGCGCGCAGTTTCTCGGCGGCCTTGCCGAGGTCGACGGCCGGGTGCGGGGACTGGCAGGTGAGCACGACGACGGTCCGGGGCAGCACGGGCACGGGGAGGGAGGCCAGCCAGTCGAGGACGGCGTGGGTGGAGACGAGGCCCTCGGCGGTGGCGGGGGTGGTGAGCACGCGGGCGTGCGCGGTGTCGAGGGCCGTGCGGGCCACCTCGCCGGGGAGGGTCTCGCAGTCGACGACGGTGACGCCGAAGTAGCGGCGCAGGGCGACCATCACGGTCCGGTACGTGGCGACGTCGACCTGGGCGCCGATGCGGCCCTGGCTGCCGGGCAGCAGCCAGCCGCCGTCGGCGAGCGGGACGAGGTAGCCGGTGATGTCGGTGAGCTGCATGGAGGGGCGGACGATCTGGGCGACGTCGCCGCAGGTCCAGCGCAGGGACTCGACCCCGAGCCGGACGGGGAGGGTGCCGAGGGCGGCGTCGGCCTCCAGCGTGAGCACCGGGTCGTGGCGGTAGTGGTTGTACGTGCGGCTGAGGAGCGCGGTGACGGTGGTCTTGCCGGAGCCGCCGCGGATGCTGGTCACCACGATCTGGCGGCCGGTGGTGACGGGCTGCTGCACCTGGGTGGCCAGGCCCGTCTCGATGGCGACGGCCCGCGCGGCGGAGGACCCGAGCGCCCCGCGCAGCGCGCGCAGCGCGCGCCGCCCCGCGGGGTCCCCGTGCCGGGGCCGGCCGGCGGCCCCGGTGGCGGGGACGGGGACGGTCTCGGGGGCGCGGATGCCCTGCGGGGCCCCTGCCGGGGCGGACGCCGGGTAGGGGTACGGGGCACCGCCCTGCGGCACCTGCCCCCGGCCCCCGGTCCCGGCCGGCGCACCGGGGGCGCCGGTGAACCGGCCCCGGTCCTCGGCCTGCGGCTGCCCGCCGGGGGCGCCGGGGAAGCGGCCCCGGTCCTCGGCCTGCGCCGAGGGGGCCGGGAAACGGTCGGGGGCGGTGGGCTGTGCCGGGGCGGCGTTGCCGGGGTGGTGCGGTATCGGGGAGTGGGCGGGGGTGGACGGGCCCTGGCCCTGGCCCTGGCCCGTGCCCGGTTCCCCGGCCCGCGCGGCAGCACTCGGCGCGCCCGTCAGTTCACCGAGGACCCCGGCCTGCCAGTCGTCACGCCGGCTCTGGCTCATGTCTGACATGTCTGAGTCGCAACCCTTACGCGAAGGTGCCGAGCAGCCGCCCGTACACGCCGAACACCCCGATGAGCAGCGGGAACAGCACGATGACGCACAGCGACTCGGCGGTGTCCCCGAATCGCCGCAGCCGGACCCGTACGTGCTCGGGCGGCTGTACGGCCAGTACCCCGAGCGCCGCCAGCGCCAGCACCAGCAGCGTCGCCAGCGGCCCGGCCGCGCCGGCCCGCTCCGCCCACACCAGCAGCGCGGCCACGGTGACGGCGGCCCCGGCCAGCAGCAGCGCCACCACCTCCGCGACGAGCGGGAACGCCCGCGCGCGCAGCCACAGCACGCCGGCCACGGCCACGGCCAGCGACACCGTCCAGACATCGGGTTCCCGCAGCGCGAGCACCCCGGCCGCACCCGCCGAGACGGCGGTGGCGAGGGTGGCCAGCGCCATGCCCCGGTGGGTGGCGCCGAGGGCGGTCGCGACCTTGTACCGGCTGACCGAAGCCCCCCGCGCACGGCGGTCGTCCAGCCCGGTCAGGCCGGCCGCCGCCAGGGCGAGCCGCGGCAGCAGCCCGAGCAGGACCACCGAGACCACGGCCAGCACCGCTCCGGTACGGGCCCCCGCGCCGCCCTGGGCGACGGCGACGGCCTCCCAGCCACCGGTCAGCGCCACCACGGCGGCCGCCCCGACGAACCCGCCCCGCCCGAGCGGCGTGAACCACCCCAGCAGCGCGAGCCCCACCGCGAGCGCACCCGCCACGGCGGCGAGCCGTCCCATCGGACCCCAGTGCTGCGCGTCGCCCAGGGTCCACGCCCCGAGCACGCCGACGGCCCCGGCGGTCGCCAGCAGCGCCGCCGCGAGCCCGGAACGTTTCAGCCGCCCGGCGAGCGCCCCGACCAGCGCGGCGACCGCGGCCACCGCGAGCAGCGCCCCGGCCACCGCGCCCGGCGCGAACTCCCGCCGGGCGAACCACCCGGCGAGCAGCGCCCATCCGATCAGCCCGGCCCCGGCGGTGACCCTCCGCGCGCCCGGCCGCCAGCGCCAGGCGCGCACGTCCAGGTCCTCGGCGGCCTCGTCCGTGACGTCGTGCACGACGGGCGCGGACGGCACGTCCTGCACCCGCACGAGCCGCAGCACGGCGCCGTCGCCGATCCCGGCGTCCGCGAGGCAGACGTCGTGTTCGAGCACCGACCCGTCGGCGGTCACCAGGTGGCGCAGCGTCGGCTGCGCGGCGACCCGGTCGTCCAACATCCGTATGACGTCGGGCAAAAGCCGCCCGACGGGCTCCTGGGAGGGCAGTACGAGGTCCATCCTCCGCCGCTCACCCACCAGGGTGACCCGGCTCAGTGCCGTACCGATTCCCGCCCCCATGCTCACCACGCGCCCGAACCTATCACCGAGTACTGACCTGTCCCGGGGTGCCGACCTTGCCGATGAGCCGGTGCGAGATGAACGACCATCCCACGCATCCCGCGCACAGCACGGCCGCGATGACCAGTCCGGCGACGGCCTTCCCGATCCGCTCGTCGGCCACGCGCCGCCCGCGCTGCGCCCCGAACAGCACGGCGTCGCGCATCCTGCGCCGCCGTACCGCGACGGACTCCAGCAACTGGCTGTCGTAATCCTCGGCTGCCATCCCGGCCCCCCTTCCTCTCCGCCCCGACGCTAATACCCCGGTCCAAGGTTCCACACGGGACCCTCCGCGTCCGCCACGGCCTCCCCGATGAACCGGGCCGCCTCCAACTCGTCGACCACGACCGGACCCGGCTCCCCCTGCGCCGGGTGCCAGCGCAGGTCGGGGCCGAACAGCTCGTCCGTGCGTACGTCCCGCAGTACGCGCCGTCTCAGCAACGGACCACGGCCCTCGGCATCCCGGTGGTAGGTGACGCGCCCCTCGGCATCGAGGGCGTCGAGCACGCGGCCGTCGAGCCGGGTGAGGGGTGCGCCGCCGAGAAAGCCCGCCAACGGGCCGTGCTTGTACCGGACCCCCGTCAGTTCGAGGAACCCCGCGTCGTCCCGGTAGAACTCGCCGCCCCGCTCGTAGAAGAGGAGCAGCGGTTCGTAGAGGTCGGGCAGCCCGGCCCCGACCGCGGGTTCCAGCGAGCGGAGTTCAGCCAGCCGCACCGCTCCGGCGCAGGTGTTCCCGACCTCGACCCATCCGATCCCGCCCAGGAACTCGGTGAGCGCGCCGGCGAGCTCCGGCGCGGGTACGAACTCCGGGGCGGCGTAAGGGGTGACGTCGAAGAAGGGCCAGACCTCCGCCGCCGAGTACGCACGGGCCCACAGGGCCGCCCGGCGCATGTACTCGCGCAGCAGGACCCGCCGGGACTTCACGTGCCCGAACGCGAAGTCCCAGTCCCCGCACCACTCCACCGCCCGCAGCCGCTCCAGCACGCGCGCCCCTGCCCCACCGGCCACTTCGTCCCCCTTCCCCCGGTCACGACCGCCCCGACAGTTCCTCCAGGGCGTCCAGCGACACCGCCCCGTACACGACGGGCTCCAAGACGGAGCCGCCCCCGCGGCCCTCCGCCGCGGCGCCCAGCAGTTCCTCCAGGGCCTCCGGCGCCCGGACGCCCCGCAGGCGGGCGGAACGCAGCCGCGCCAGCCACGGCACCCCCGCCTCGAAGGCCGCGGCACCGGCCGCGTTGCGGGGTTCGTAGCCCGCCGCTCCGTCGTCGGACGCCCAGAGGAAGCCCAGGACCCGCTCCCCGCACCGTACGCGGGCGTAGCGCACCGCTTGCCCGGTGGTGCTCTCGTAGTCCCCGTCGCCGGGGCCACCGGGCAGCCGCTTCATCAGCCGCCGCCACCGCGCCGGTACCTCGAACGTGCCCCAGGCGTCGTCGTATTCGGGGCCCGTCTCCCCCTGGTCGGCGAACCCGTCGGCGGCGGGCCGCGCGTACCGGGTCGGATCGCCGGGATCGACCGGGGCCCCCGTCACCCCGGAGATCCGTTCCAGCGCGGCGGCGAGGCGCGGGGCGTTCTCCTCGCCCACCTCCCGCTGCGGACGCCCCCGGAGGTCGACGGTCAGCCAGGCGTCGGCGTACGCGGACAGGGCCACCAGCACCGCCCCTTCGCCCCACACCTCGACCCGAAGGGTGAAGAGCCTCTCCGCCCGGCGCACCGCACCCGCCTCGCGCCACTCACCCGCCAGCTCCAGGCCCACGTTCAACAGGCGCTCCGGAAGCAGCCCCACGGCGTCCGCCCGCCCGGCGGCGGCCACGAGGGCCTCCCCCGGCGGGACGCCCCGGCGCGCGAACAGCGGCTCGCCCACGGCACCCCGGTCGACGAGCACGACCCACCCGGCGCCCTCCCCGGTGACGAGCCCACACGCCACGAGAACGTCCGCGAGGCCCGAGAGCAGCCCCACCGCCCTCAAGACACCACCGCCGGCGGGACCCACCAGGGGAGCCGGCTCCCAGAACCACTCACCGACGGGCTCGGACGTGATCACCGTTGTCTCCTCCTGCGCCGACATCCACCATCGCGTCAAGGGCTGCCTTGTCGAGCGCCGACAACGGCTCTGTCGCCAGGTGATCCTCCCAGGTGGTCAGGCGAACGCGGCCGGCGACGAAGTCGATGAAGCCGTTCTCGATCCAGAAGGCCCCACTTTGCTCGAACACCAGAATGATCGGCTCGAACGGATCCGGCAGAACACAGAATCTTGCCAACGCATCAGGTGAAAGCGAAGCCCAGTTCAGAGCGGCCTGGCAGATCCTGCCGACGAGCCGGCTGCTCGACCGCTCGGCCAAAATCGCTTCGAGTTCCGCCGCCAGCTCTGCGTCCGGGCGGACAGAGGCGTCTACGTGGCGCGCGATATCGAAAAACGGCCAACGCTCGGGCTGTGTCACTTCAAAGAAGGGAGTCGGCTGCGCCTTCTGGAGCTCTTGAACCCAGAGGGCCGCCCGGCGCAGATACCCCCGCATGAGCCGCGCACTGGAAGTACCGTGCTCGAAACTCTCCTCCGTGGCCCGCCAGTCGATGGCAGAGATTCTCTCCACAACGAACTTCTCATACTCGTTGCTCACGGCAGCTGAGCCCCTTCTCCCTGCAGAGACCGATCACCACTGAACTCTGGGAGCGGCCGGATCAAGAGGGGAGGACTCGAACCCTCGCGCCTCGGCTGTTCAGCCATGACTCCAATTCGACCCCGGCCAGCCCGTGTCGCCCATCGCTCTCCACCACTTCGGCAGGACCGAAGATCGTGCCTGAGAGGCCGGATACCACTGTCTGGTCATCGAAGACGGCCTGCATGAACGTCTCCGACACCGACACGTCGGTCAGGTCAGCACTCCGCAGGTCGACATCGGTCAGTGACGCACCGTGCAGCGATGCCTGCCGAAAGGAGGCCGCCCTGCCGTCCACGCCGCGCATTTCAACACTTCCGAGATCGGCTCCGTTCAGCACGGCGCCGCGCAGCGAGGCCTGGTCCGACTCGGCTTTCACCAACGACGCACCCGAGAGGTCCGCTTCGTCCAGAATGGCGCCCTCAAGGTGTGCGCGATAGAGATCCACGCGGACGAGACGGGCTCCTCGGAGCGCGGTCTCGGTGAGGAGACTGTTGGCCAAGTCCGCATAAGACAAATCGACATGAGACAGGTCGAGCCCCGCGGCATCGAGCAGGGCAACGTCCTGCGCAACCCAGTCCCTCAGTACCGCCACTGCTTCCGCATCAGCGGGCCAGTTCCTCACGACTCGGCCCTCGTTGCGGATACCAGACAACTCGATCACTCCACCCGCGCCGCTCGACGATCGCCTTCAGGGCGTCAACGAAGGGCCGCCGGGGCGCCGGGCCGGAACGGCGCCCCCCTCAGGTCGATGAACCCGGCGTCGTCCCGGCTGAACTCCCCGCCCCGGCTCGCAGAAGAGAAACAGCGGTGCGTAGAGGTCCGGGAGACCGGAATACGCCTCCGGATTCCGCCGACATCCTCACGCGTCCCCCGCCACGCTGCGGGGCTCGTAGCCCGCCGCGCCGTCGGCCTACGGCCAGAGGAACCCGAGGGAAGCCAGGGCGTGCCGGACCTCACCCACTGGCCCGGTCGTGATCACAGGCCCTCACCCGTCTTCGCGTCGCCATTCGCGGACGAGGTTGCCCTGCTCGTCCCAGACGCTCTCCTCCTTGAGGGAGTAGATGTCGTCGTCGAAGAACTTTCGCGCCTTGAGAACGCCATTGGGATGCCATTCCAGGTATTCACCCGACGCGGACCCGTTGACAATGTTCCCCTGAAGCTTCAGCGCACCATCCGGGTACCAGGCCTGAGACAAGCCATTCGGGACTCCGTCAAGATAGACGTCAAGGCAGACGATTTGCCCATCCTGATACTCGGCCACCTCCCCCGTGAACAACTCGTCTCGATAGAGCACCCGATTCCCCATATCGATATCGACATCAGGATCGTCAGTGTCGACGCGCCGCACCAAGCTCATTAAGGAATCCAATTCTCATCGGAGGGCGGATACCCCGTGAACCGGCCGTGAGGCGAGGGCACTCCGGGGAGCATATGGTAACAGTTCGAACAGAAGGGGGCGCCCCTGCCGATTTCACCCGTCGCCCTGTCCTTCATGAAGGGGAATTCCACGGATGCCCGAATCTCCTTGAATACGCTCACGTCATCCGGCAATCCAAGCCGAGTGCGGGCCCACAACAGCTCGTTGGTGGCCTTCACTTCCGCGTGCCCCAGGGGCTGGTCCGGATGCGGCTTGTTCGGAGCCATCTCCTCGTAGATCGCACGGAGGGTAGGGTGAACCCTTTCCTTGGGAATTACATTGCCCGGCCGCCCGTTGATTCCTTCGATCACGATGCCGGTCCGAGTGTCCATGACGGCACCCACGCAGGCACCCACATCGCCCTTGACGAATTGCTTGGCATCCTTGGCGTCCCGGTAGACCTGCGCCCTGGACTCGGCAAGATGGTCGAGATATTGGTCGACCGGCTTGCCGTCAACGTGGGTGATCATGTCGTCCACCACTGTGACCCGGGGGCTGTCCAGGTCGAACAGGTCCAACAGCTTCTCGCCGTGACCAGCCGGGTGCGTTCCGTCCGCGTCCGGCAGGCGGGTCTCCGGAGAGATCGCCTCGGCCGGGGTGGACGCGGTTCCGTGCTCGTTGTGCCCCGGCCCGTCACCGTGGCCCGGGTTGTCGGGAAGTCCGCCGCCCTGGTGCGGGACGGTGGGACCATCGCCGTGGCCGCCGCCCGTGCCGGGGCCGTCGCCGTGTCCCCCGCTGGACGGGGTGTCCGTGTGGTGGCCACCGCCGGTGGGGGTGGTGTCCGTGCCGCCGTGGCCGCCCGTGCCCGTTCCGCCACCCGGTTCGGCGTGGCTGTTGTGGGCGGTGTTGTCGGCGATGCCGCCGGGGGTGTGGTCGGCTGCGCCGCCGGGGGTGTGGCCGGGGGTGTGGCCGGGGGTGTGGCCGGGGGTGTGGGCGGTGGTGCGGGCGGTGGTGTCGGCGGTGTGGGCGCCGACGGTGACGGGGACGTTTTCGTGCTTGGGGACTTCGGCCAGGGGGTGGTCGGTGCCCTTGGGGACCGCGGTGAGGTCCTGCTTGGGCAGGCCGTTGTGGTCCAGGAGCTGGTTCGTGGTCTTGTCGTAGAACTGCGGGCGGCCCAGGGCGTCGTCGGGGAGACGGACGGTGTCCTCGGGGTGGGGGAAGGTGATCCCGGGGGCATCCGCCTTCGGGAGGTCCTTCCAGATCACGTCGTCGATCTTCGGGAACGCCCCGTCGGCCTTGCCCAGGTTCGCGAACAGGTCACCGATCTTCAGCTTGGCGAAGGAACCGGCCTTGCCGATGTAGGTGATCGGGTCGATCAGACGGCCCGCCTTCCCCGCCACGGACAAAACCTTCCCGACCGTGCCCG
>NZ_JBEXKC010000042.1:0-70864 GCF_040609475.1 Streptomyces sp. NPDC004667
GGCGCCGCGAGCCGGTGGCGGCGGACGACAGGCCCGCGCAGCCGCCCCGGTGGGGCACCGGCGGCTCACCGGCCCGCCCGGCCCCGGCAGGGGTGGGACAGCCGGTACGAGCAGCCCGCGCCCGGCCGGGACCGGGAGCAGACACCCCGGCCCGTGGCGGCGGACGACAGGCCCGCGCGGCCTCCGGCCCCACCGGCCGCCCCCGGCGGGGGCAGGACAGTCGGTCCGGCAGGGCCGGGCGGCTTCGCCCCGGTCGCCTTGCCGGGCGGCGGCCGACCGGCGTGCGGGCCCCGGTCCGGCAGGGCCGGGCCGGGTGGTGGCGCGGTTCGGTACGGCCCGGCCCCGGAGGGCCGGGGGTGCTCCGGGTGCCGCGCCCTCGCGGGGTCAGCGCCGGGTGGCGCTGCTGACGCGGAGGAGGTCGATGTGCAGGCGTCGGGTCAGCCACCAGCGGCGCGGGCCGGGCCGGGGCGTCTGTACCGGTGTCACGGAAATCGACCTGCCCCCCGCTGCCCCCGGGGCTTACCCTGCCCCTGGCCGTCGCTGTCCCCCGCAGTCTCGTGGCGCCGTGCGGGGCCGTCAAGAAGGCGGTCGGGGGCGGCCGTTGACCGCCCCCACGGAAGGATCCCCGCACCCGATGCCCACCGAACATCCCGCCGCCCCCCTCGACAACCCGGTGTGGGCGTCCCTGACCGGCGCCCACCGGGCCTTCGCCGAGACCGCCCCCGGCGGTCTGGCCGCCCGCTACCTGCCGGCCGCGAACCCGTTCGCCGCGCTGGCCGACCCCGCCGACCCCGCCGCCTGGGCCGACCTGGCCGCGCTGATCGGGCCCGGCGAGACGGTCTGGCTGACCGGCCTGCCGACCCCGCCGCCCGACTGGACCACGGTGCTGGAGATCCCCGGCGTCCAGCTGGACGGCCGGGCCGTGCGGGCCGAGGCCGCTCCGGAGGCCGTACGGCTCGGGCCGGACGACGTCGCCGAGATGACCGAGCTGGTCGAGCTGACGGAGCCGGGCCCGTTCCTGCCCCGCACCGTCGAGCTGGGCGCGTACCTCGGGATCCGGCACGAGGGCCGGCTCGTCGCGATGGCCGGGGAACGCATGCACCCGCCGGGCTGGACGGAGATCAGCGCCGTCTGCACCCACCCCGACCACCGGGGCAGGGGCCTCGCGGGCCGGCTGGTCCGCGCCGTCGCCGCGGAGATCCGGGGCCGCGGGGAAACGCCGTTCCTGCACGCGGCCGCCGAGAACACCAACGCCATCCGGCTGTACGAGTCGATGGGGTTCACCCTGCGCCGCGAGCCGGTCTTCATCGGCCTGCGCACCCCCGGGACGGGCGGGATCCGGCCGTAACACGGCTTAACACGGGGTTCATTGAGTGCCGCCGGAGTCTCCCGTAGCGTCGGTGGAACGGGAGCACGGACGGAGGGAGGAAGGCCGTGGCGGTGAACACGTGGCAGATCAGCGGTCGTCCCGCCCTCCGTCCGGCTCCCGTGCTCGCCCCGCGCCGGCCGGTGCGCCTGCACGCGCGCGCCCACGTCGACCTCCAGCGGGTCTGCGCCTCCCTCTGTCGTCCCTGATCGCGTCCTCCGCCGCCGCGGCGCCCCGCCCGCGGCCGCCGCACGCCCGATCAGGAAGGCAGTTCCGCCGTGCCCGCACCCGACCCCGCCCCGCTCCACCTGGCCGTGGCCCTCGAAGGAGCCGGCTGGCATCCGGCCGCCTGGCGCGAACCCGGCGCCCGGCCCGGCGAGTTGACCACCGCCCGCTACTGGGCGGACCTGGTCGCCGAGGCCGAGGCCGGCCTGCTGGACTTCGTCACCTTCGAGGACGCGCTCGGCCTGCAGTCCACCGACCCGGCCGAGGCCGACGGCCGTACCGACCTGGTCCGGGGCCGGCTCGACGCGGTGCTGGTCGCCGCCCGGGTCGCACCGCTGACCCGGCACATCGGCCTGGTGCCGAGCGTGACCGCCACGCACACCGAGCCCTTCCACGTCTCGAAGGCCGTGGCCACCCTGGACCACGTCAGCCGCGGCCGGGCCGGAGTGCGCGTACAGGTCTCCGCACGCCCCGACGAGGCCCGCCACTTCGGCCGCCGCACCGCACCGGAGCCGGCCGGCGTCCTGCTGGCCGAGGCGGCCGACCACGTCGAGGTGACGCGGCGGCTGTGGGACAGCTGGGAGGACGACGCCGAGATCCGGGACGTGGCCACGGGCCGCTTCGTGGACCGGGAGCGGCTGCACCACATCGACTTCGAGGGACCCCACTTCAGCGTCCGCGGCCCCTCGATCACCCCCCGTCCCCCGCAGGGACAGCCGCCGGTGAGCGCCCTGGCGGCCGACGCCTCGGCGTACCCGCTGCTCGCCCGCGCCGCCGACCTCGGGTACGTGACCGCCCGGGACGCCGGACAGGCCCGCGCCGCCGTGGCCGGGATCCGGGCCGCCCAGGAGGCGGCGGGCAGGGCCGGGCGGCCCCTGCACGTGTTCGGGGAACTGACCGTCTTCCTCGACACGGGCCCCGGGGCGGCGACCCGGCGGCTCCAGCGGCTGGACTCCGTCCACGGGGCGGCGTACACGAGCGACGCCCCGCTGTTCGCGGGGAGCCCCGCCCAGCTCGCGGACCTGCTGCTGGACTGGCGGCGGGCCGGGCTGAGCGGCTTCCGGCTGCGGCCCGGGGTGCTGGCGCACGACCTGCCGGCGATCACCCGCGGCCTGGTGCCGGAGCTCCAGCGGCGCGGCGCCTTCCGGCGTTCCTACGAGGCCTCCTCGCTGCGCGGCCTGCTCGGACTCCCCCGCCCCGCGAACCGCTACGCCCGGCCCGCCGCCTGACCGCGCACGGGCCACGACCGGAAGGCCACGTACCGCCATGGGCAAACCCCTCAAGCAGATCCATCTGGCCGCGCACTTCCCCGGGGTCAACAACACCACCGTGTGGAGCCACCCGGAGGCCGGCAGCCACATCGACTTCGACTCCTTCGTCCACTTCGCGCGGACCGCCGAGCGCGCCCGCTTCGACTTCCTCTTCCTCGCCGAGGGACTGCGGCTGCGCGAACAGGGCGGCCTGATCCACGACCTGGACGTGGTCGGCCGGCCCGACACCTTCACGGTGCTCTCCGCCCTCGCCGCCGTGACCGGGCACCTGGGCCTGACCGGCACCATCAACTCCACCTTCAACGAGCCCTACGAGGTGGCCCGCCAGTTCGCCACCCTCGACCACCTGTCGGGCGGCCGGGCCGCCTGGAACGTGGTGACCTCCTGGGACGCCTTCACCGGCGAGAACTTCCGGCGCGGCGGCTTCCTGCGGCGCGAGGAACGCTACGGGCGGGCACGGGAGTTCCTGGCCACCGCCCACGAACTGTTCGACTCCTGGGACGGGGGCGAGATCCTCGCCGACCCGGCGTCGGGGGTCTTCCTGCGGGACGCGGGCGCGGGCGCCTTCGTCCACCGGGGCGAACAGTTCGACGTCTCGGGCCGGTTCAACGTGCCGCGCAGCCCCCAGGGCCGTCCGGTGATCTTCCAGGCCGGCGATTCGGACGAGGGCCGGGAGTTCGCCGCGGCCGACGCCGACGCCATCTTCGGCCGGTACGCCACGCTGGAGGAGGGCCGGGCCTTCTACGCCGACGTCAAGGGCCGGCTCGCCCGGTACGGCCGCACCCCGGACCAGCTGAAGATCCTGCCCGCGGCCACCTTCGTCCTCGGCGACACCGACGCCGACGCCCGGGAACTGGCCCACGAGGTACGCCTCGCGCAGGTCAGCGGGGCCACGGCGATCACGTACCTGGAGCAGGTCTGGAACCGGGACCTGTCCGCGTACGACCCGGACGGCCCGCTCCCGGAGATCGACCCGGTCCCCGGGGAGAACACCGTCGCGCGGGGCCGGGCCAGCGTGCGCATGTTCCGCGACCCACTGGCCACCGCCCGGGAGTGGCGGGAGCTGGCCGCCGCCCGGAAGCTGTCGATCCGGGAGCTGGTGATCGAGACGACCGGACGGCAGACCTTCATCGGCTCGCCCGCCACCGTCGCCGGCGCGATCGACGACCTGGTCCAGCGGGACGCGGCCGACGGTTTCATCCTGGTCCCGCACCTGACGCCCGGCGGCCTGGACGGCTTCGCCGACACCGTCGTCCCGCTGCTCCAGGAACGGGGGGTCTTCCGGCGCGAGTACTCCGGCCCCACCCTGCGCGACCACCTGGGCCTGGCCGCGCCGCGGGTCCCGGCCCCCACCGGCCCCTGAGGAGGAGCACCGTGTCCCGTACCCCCCTCGGGGTCCTCGACCTCGTCCCCGTCCCGTCCGGCTCCACCGCCACCGAGGCGCTGCACCACACCGTCGCCCTCGCCCGGCAGGCCGAACGGCTCGGCTACGCCCGCTACTGGTTCGCCGAGCACCACCTGAACCCGGGGGTCGCCGGGACCTCGCCCGCGGTGCTGCTGGCGCTGACCGCCTCGGCCACCTCCACGATCCGGATCGGGTCGGGGGCCGTACAGCTGGGCCACCGCACCGCGCTGTCGACGGTGGAGGAGTTCGGGCTGATCGACGCCCTGCACCCGGGCCGCCTCGACCTGGGCCTGGGCCGCTCGGCCGGCCGGCCGCCGCGGCCCGCGCCGGACGCGGCCCCGCCCTTCGAGGGGTGGACGCCGGGCGGACTGCGGATACCGCCCCGGTTCTCCTTCGCCCACCTCCTCGGGCACCCGCGCGTGGCCCTGCAACAGCGGCTGCTGAACCTGCCGGGGGCCGGGCCGCAGGACTACGCCGAGCAGGTGGGCGACGTACTGGCCCTGCTGCGCGGCGAGTACCGCTCCCCGGAGGGGGTGGAGGCGCACGCCGTCCCCGGCGAGGGGGCCGACGTCCAGGTGTGGATCCTGGGCAGCAGCGGCGGGCAGAGCGCGGAGACGGCCGGCGCGAACGGGCTGCGCTTCGCCGCGAACTACCACGTGAGCCCGGCGAGCGTGCTGGAGGCGGCGGAGGGCTACCGGGCCGCCTTCAAGCCGTCCGCCGCGCTGGACCGGCCGTACCTGACGGTGTCCGCGGACGTGGTGGTGGCCCCGGACGACGCCGGGGCCCGGGAGCTGGCCGCCGGGTACGCGCCCTGGGTGCGCAGCATCCGTACGGCCGAGGGCGCGATCCCCTTCCCCTCGCCGGAGGAGGCCCGGGAGCTGGTGGCCGGGTGGTCGGCGGCCGACCACGCGCTGGTCGCCGACCGGGTGGAGACCCAGTTCGTGGGGTCGCCGGCGACCGTCGCGGACCACCTGGAGCGGCTGCGGGAGGCCACCGGCGCGGACGAGCTGCTGATCACCACGATCACGCACGCGCCCGCCGACCGGGTGCGCTCGTACCGGCTGCTGGCCGAGGAGTGGGCCCGGCGTCCCTGACCGGTGCCGGACGGAGGCGGTCCGCTCCGTCGGGTTTCGCACGGCTGCTCGCGGTCAGACGCGGGAGGAGCCACGGAACCTACGGAAGGGAACTGCCGTGAACGACGTCACCCGTCTGCCCGGCGCCGCGCACCACCACTGGCAGTGGCAGGCACGGGCCGCCTGCCGGGGCCTGGGCCCCGGCAGGTTCTTCCACCCCGCCGGAGAGCGGGGCGAGGAGCGCGAGGACCGGGACGAGGCCGCCAAGCGGGTGTGCGCGCACTGCCCGGTGCGGGCGGCCTGCCTGGAGCACGCGCTGCGCACCCGCGAGCCCTTCGGGGTGTGGGGCGGGCTGACGGAGGAGGAGCGGCGGCAGCTGCTGTCCGGCGCCGCCGCCCGGCCCGTGTCGGCGTAGCCCCCGGGCCCGTTACGGGCGCGCCTGCCGCCAGGCGCGGGCGAACAGTTCGTGCGGGGGCAGCGGGGCGAGCAGCCGCTCCGTCATCGCGTACAGGCTCTTGCCCGCCGCCCACGCCAGGTGGCCCTCCAGTTTGGCCTTCTCCAGCGGAAGGTGCGGGGCCTTGAGGTCCGCCCACTCCCCGGGGACGAACGCGGTGCGGCCCGCGCGGGCCCGCTTGCCGCTCTCCACCGCCCCGGCCGCGACCAGTTCGGCCTGGGCCGCCTTGTGCCGCACCGCCGTCCAGCCGTTCCAGCGCCGCACGTTCCGGTCGGTGGGCCGGGCGAGCGCGAGCAGCTGGAGGTGGAGGGCGGCGGCGTCCGCGCCGACCCCGAGGGTCCCGGCGACCTCGGCCACCAGGTCGGGGGCGCTGAGCGAGGGGTCGGTCTCGTAGCCGCCCGGGGGCACGGGGGTGTCCGCGGCGCGGGCGGCGAGCCGGTCGAGCCCGTCCAGGAGCCGGGCGGTGCGCGGCAGGTCGTCGAGGATCCAGGCCGGTCCCCGGGCCCCGCACGTCGCGGCGGCCCGTTCCGCTCCGCCGGGGGCGGTGAAGGCGGCGGCCCGCAGGAAGGTCTCGCCGGAGGGGGCGCCGACGAGGAGGGTCCCGTCGTCGTGGACCGTGTCGGGTACGGCGCCCTCCGCCATCGGGACCGTACCGGGCAGGACCGTCCCCCGGTACGGGGCGAAGGCCGGGTCGGTGGGCACCGACCGTCCCAGGCCGGGCAGCTTTCCGAGGGGGATCAGCGCTCCGGGGCCCGCGAGCTGCTCCCGCAGCCGCTTGTGCAGGAGCAGGGCCCCGCCGCGGGCGGGGTCCCCGACGGGGCGTTCGGTCAGCGCCCAGGCGATGACGGTGGCGGCCGTCCGGTGGGCGGGCGCCGAGGAGGCCACCCAGCGTCCGGCGGTGCCGTCCGGTTCGGCGTACCGCAGTTCCAGGGCGCCGCGGCGGTCCCGGGTGAGGAGGAAGCCGTCCTCGCCGAAGGGCTCGCCCTGCGGGGCGCGTCCGGCGGGCAGGCTCCTGGCCCAGCTCTCGTGCAGGCCCAGCTCGGCCTCCAGGGCGGCGGCCAGTTCCTCGTCGGCGGGCTCCTCGGCGCCGAGGAGCCCGTTCCAGGCGGCGGCCATGCGTTCGGCCGCCGCGGTCATGCCGGTGGGCTCCCACAGTTCGGCGGGGTCCAGCGGGAGGCCCGCGGCGAGGACCGCCCGGCGTCCGGCAGCGCCCAGGGCCCGGCAGAGCTGGTCGTACGTGGAGACCACGGCCTTGGTCGCCTTGTACGGGGCCCCGCCCAGCAGGCGCTCGTGCTCGTCGTGGCGGTCGCGGCCCGGGAACCCGGCGAGGACCAGGGCCGCGACGGAGCCGCGTACGCCGGTGAGCCGGGCGAAGGCCTCCCGGGCGGCGGGGGGCACCTCCAGCGGTCCCCGCTGGGCGAGCAGTTCCAGCAGCCGGGGCAGGCGGGCGGTGTCGTCCGCGTCGACGGTGGGGGTCTCGCGGTCCTCGGCGCCGTCGGGCTCGGGGTCGGCGGCCCGCTGGAGGAACCAGTGCCCGCCGCCGTCGGCGGCGGCCGAGGAGAGGGGGTGTCCGGCGGCGCGGGCGGCGGCCAGGGCCTCCGTGGCCGCGCGGCCGGTGCGCCAGGTGCTGCCCGGTTCGGCGAAGGGCTGCCCGCTCCAGGTCTCCAGCAGGGCGGCGAGGGCGGCCCGGTCCGCTTCGGGGGTCGCGGCGGCGCAGGCCCGCCAGGCGACGGCGCCGATCCGGCCGACGAGCGGCTGCCAGGGTGCGTGGTCGGCGGGCAGGGCCAGCAGGCGGGTCTCCTCGTCGATCTCCCCGCGCAGGTGGCGGCCGTCGGCGGCGACGGCGGTGAGCAGGGCGGGCTGCGGCTGGGGCTCCGGGCTGCCGTGGTAGCGGCGCTGGTCGGGCAGCAGTCCGTACAGGGCGGGGGTGAGTTCGGTGTCGGGCACTTCGGTGCGCAGCGCGACGGCCGGCTCGGCGCGCATGAGGGTGACGCGGCGGGACAGGGCCCGGCGGCGGCGCAGGACGTCGGCGGCGCGGTGGGCGGCGCGGGCGACGCCTTCGGCGATCCGCGGTTCGAGCGGCCCGGGGAGCGCGGGGGCCGGGTCCTCGCGCAGGGCGGCGTCGAGGAGGTCCCGTACGGCGGGGTCGGCGACGGTCCGCAGGGCGTGTGAAGAGGTCTCGTCGCGGGGGGTCAGGAAGTGCCAGAACGCGGGCGGCGGGACGGGGCCCGCGCCGTCGCCGAAGCCGGGGGTGCGGGGGCGGTCGGAGCCGGGGAAGCCGTGGACCTGCCAGAGCAGGGAGTTGTCCTCGGCGGAGTGGCAGCGGACGGTCTCCTGGCCGGCGAGGACCGCGTCCTCGCCGCCCACGGGCATGCGCAGGATCGCCCAGGGCCGGCGGCCGAAGCGGCGGCTGCGATAGGAGGCGCTGCGGCCGTCGGTGCCCTGGAGGACGAACTCGCGGGGCGAGGGGCTCGCGTAGGGGGTGCGGTTGAGGACGCGGAAGCCGACGAGGCGGCCGTCCTGTCCGAGCGGGGAGGCGGGGGCGCCGGGGGGAAGCGCGGCGAGGGACTGCACGTCTCCGAAGAGCTGGGTGCCGGGCGGGGGTTCGGTGGCGGTGTGGAAGGCGGGCGGGGTGCGGTCGGTGCCGGGTTCCCCGGTGTCGGGGTCGACGCGGGTCCAGCTGCCCCAGGAGCAGAAGGTGCGTGCGCTCCAGAAGCGGTGGCCGTCGCTCATCTGGACGTCGTGGGCACCGATGCCCTCGCGTCCGCCGGGGCGCAGGACGTTGCGGCCGTCGTGGCGGCCGGTGCCGTCGGGGGTGGCGAACTGGTAGCCGAGGCCGCCCTGGATCATGCCGCCGTAGCGGTGCAGGCCGTACGTCCGCTCGGGCTCGAAGACGTCGTCGGGGTGGTCGCTCCAGAAGGCGCGGTCGGGGATGTTGTTCCCGGCGCCGCTCCAGGCGACGAGGAACTGCCCTCCGATGTGGTGCACGGTGAGCGCGGGCGCGGCGGCGCCGGTCTCGTCCCCCTCCGTTCCGGGCACGCGGAAGGTGCAGGCGGCCCGCCGGCCGGCGTGGTCGACGGCGAAGGCGCGGTCCGGGCCGTAGACGGTGAGGACGGGCCAGGTGCTGGTCACGCCGACGACCCGGTCGGGTCCGCCGAGCTCGGCGACGGCCTCCTCCAGGGCGGGCCAGCCGAACTCCTCGGGGAGCCCGGCGCGCAGGGCGCGGCCGAGGGGGCCGGTGAGGTCCAGGCCGGCCAGTGCCTCTTCGATGCCCTCCAGGGCGCGGGCGGTGGGGCGGTCCAGCAGTCCGTGGAGCTCGTCGACGGCCTCGTCGGCGGCGGCGAGGCCGCCGCCGCGCAGGGCGTCGAGGAGGGCTTCGACCCGGCCGTGCACCTCGGCGGCGATGCCCGCGTTGCGCGGGAGGCGGGTGATGGCGCTGCCCGCGGTGCGCAGCGCCTCGTGGACGGTGCCCTCCAGGCGGGGGCCGAATACGGGGTCCGCGGCCAGGGCCTTGAGGTCGCGCCGGGAGCGACCGTCCCGGAACTCCAGCCGCACGGCGGGTCCGGGGTCCTCGACGGCGATGCCCTCGGCGAGGCAGGCGTCGAGCAGGTCGGCGTCGAGCCCGGGGTGGCGGTAGCGGTCCTCGTGCAGCCGCAGCGGGGCGGCGGCGCGCAGCCGGGGGGCCCAGCGGGTCAGCAGCTCGAAGAGCTCGGCGGGCATGGGCTGGCGCATGACGCCGCTGCCGGAGCGGCCGTGGCCGAAGCGGTGGGTGTAGCGCGCGAACCAGCCGTCGAGGCCGCCCTCGGGGACGATCCGCCCGGCCGCGGCGGCGTCGGCGGCCCCGCAGGCCAGGAGCAGCCGCAGCCAGGCGCCGGCGTCGCCGCGGCTCTCGGGGAACAGGTCGAGGAGCAGGGCGGCGGTGTCGTCGGCCGGGGGGTGCTCGGTCAGCAGGGCCGTGGCGGCGTCGAACAGCCGGTCGGGGACGTCCTTGCCGTGGGCGGCGCCGAGCAGGGCGCCCAGTACCCGGGCTTCCTCGGCGGTGCCGGCTCCGGCCGCACGGGCGGAGAGCCGCAGGCGGCGGGCCAGGTCGGCGGGGGGCTCGCCGGGCGAGGCGGCCCAGGCCTCCAGGAAGCGTACGAACTCCTCGTGCGCGGCCCGCGGGTCCAGGGTGGCGGCGAGCCAGGTCTGGTGGGTCCCGATCGCGGTGGCGGGTAGGGCTCCGGCGCGGGCGAAGAGCAGCAGGTTGGCCCGGTGCCAGTCGGGGTCGACGGGGAGCCGGTGGGTCTGCTCGGCCTTGCGGGCGAGGGCGTGGGCGCGGGCCGCGGAGCGCAGGTGCCAGGGGATCAGCCGGTGCCCGAGGGTGTCCCAGAACCAGGGCAGGTGGGCGGGTTCCAGGGTCCTGGCGCGCCGCTCCAGGCCGTCCACGTACCGGCCGGGCTTCTCGTAGGCGGTGTGGAGGGTGGAGAGGGCCTCGGCGAAGAGCGCGGCGGCGTCCGCGGCCCGGGCGGGATCGTGGGCGGCGGCCCAGTCCGGGTAGGCGGTCGAGCGGTGCGGATCGGCCGGCGGCAGGATCTGGATCTTCATGGGCCGATCCTGGCACGCCCCTGTGACACCGCCCCGGCCCCTGATTCCCGCCGGGGAAGGGCCCAGGACCCCGCAGCCCGCACGGGGAGGCCGAGCCGAAGGGGCGCGCCGTGCTCTCAGGGGCGCACGCCCGGAGGAAACCGCGAGGAACGAGCGGTTTCCGAGGACGTACGCCCCTGAGAGCACGGCACCGGCGCCCCGGAGGCGAAGCCTCCCCTAGACAGAGGTGAAGCGGCGCAGGAGCGGGGAGAGGACCAGGACCGACTTGGTGCGTTCCACGAAGGGCTCGCCCGCGATGCGTTCCAGCACCCGCTCGAAGTGGCGCATGTCCGAGGCGAAGACCTGGACGAGGGCGTCCGCGTCGCCGGTGACGGTCGACGCGGACACCACCTCGGGGTACCGCTCCAACCCTCGCCGGATGTCGTCCGGCGAGGTGTTGTGGCGACAGTAGATCTCGATGAAGCCCTCGGTCTCCCAGCCCATCGCGGCCGGGTCCACGCGGACGGTGAAGCCGGTGATGGCTCCCTCGGCGCGCAGCCGGTCGACGCGCCGCTTGACGGCGGGGGCGGAGAGGCCGACCTCGGAGCCGATGTCCGCGTAGGAGCGGCGGGCGTCCTCGGCCAAGGCGTGCACGATGCGTTCGTCGAGATCGTTCAGTCGCACTGCGGGTGGATCACTTTTCTGCTGTGGCCACTTCTTCCGTGGCCAGGCGGGAGCGGCGGATGCCGTAGGTGAAGTACACCACGAGGCCGACGGCCATCCAGCCACCGAAGACGAGCCAGGTGGGGGTATCGAGGCTGAACATCATGTAGGCGCAGGCGAGGAAGCCGAGGATCGGCGTGACCGGGAAGAGCGCCACCTTGAAGGTGCGCGGCATGTCCGGCTTGGTGCGGCGCAGGATGATGACGGCGACGTTGACCAGGCCGAAGGCGAAGAGGGTGCCGATGCTGGTGGCGTCGGCGAGCTTGCCCAGCGGGATGAAGGCCGCGAGGAGGCCGCAGAAGACGGAGACGATGACGACGTTGGCGCGGGGGGCGCCGGTCTTCTCGTCGACCTTCGCGAAGACCTTGGGGACGAGGCCGTCGCGGGACATCGCGAAGAGGATGCGGGTCTGGCCGTAGAGGACCGCGAAGACCACGGAGAAGATCGCGATCACGGCGCCGGCGGCGAGGATGACGCCCCAGAAGCTGTGGCCGGTGACGTCGGTCATGATCTGGGCGAGCGCGGCCTCGGTGCCCTCGAAGTCCTGCCACGGCATGGCGCCGACGGCGACGAAGGCGACGAGGACGTAGAGGACGGTGACGATGCCCAGCGAGAGCATGATCGCGCGCGGCAGGTCCTTCTTCGGGTTCTTGGCTTCCTCACCGGCGGTGGAGGCGGCGTCGAAGCCGATGTAGGAGAAGAAGAGCGTGGACGCCGCGGCGCTGATGCCGGTGACGCCGAGCGGGGCGAGCGGGGTGTAGTTGCCGGCCTTGATGCCCATGACGCCGATGCCGATGAAGAGCAGCAGCGTGACGATCTTGACGGCGACCATGATCGAGTTGACCGTGGCGCTCTCCTTGGCGCCGCGCATCAGGAAGACCATCGACAGCAGGACGACGACCAGCGCCGGCAGGTTGATGAACCCGCCCTCGCCCAGCGGTGCGGAGACCGCCCCGGGGATGGTGACCCCGATGGTCCCGTCGAGGAGTTCGTTGAGGTACTGGCCCCAGCCGACGGCCACGGCCGCGACGGAGACGGCGTACTCCAGGACGAGGCACCAGCCGCAGATCCAGGCGATGAGCTCGCCCATGGTGGCGTAGGCGTACGAGTACGAGGAGCCGGAGACAGGGACGGAACCGGCCAGCTCTGCGTAGGAGAGGGCCGAGAACAGGGCGGTCAGGCCCGCGATGACGAAGGAGATCGTGACGGCCGGGCCGGCCTTGGGGGCGGCGGTGCCGAGGACGACGAAGATGCCGGTGCCCAGGGTGGCGCCGATGCTGATCATCGTCAGCTGCCACATGGTGAGCGAGCGGCGCAGCGTGCCGCCCTCGCCCTGGCCGCCCTCGGCGACCAGCCGCTCCACCGGCTTGCGGCGGAGCAGGGGGTGCGAAGGCTTGCGGGGCTCGGACGTGAGCGGTGGCGCCTGGCCGTGATCGAGCACGAAGGGACTCCTTTGACACTGCGGATGGGGACTGTCAGGCGTCGACCGCAGCGGTCCGGAGCAGTTCTCAGGCAGGGACGAACCCTGTCTGGGCATGGGGGGACCGCCGAGCAGGCGGTCCGCGCCACTCCACGTACAGCGAGTGAGCCTACGAGCTGAGTGATACCGCCCGTAATGCACCATCCTTGCACATTGGCGAACGATCATTGCGCGGATCTGTCCGGGATGGCCGTTTGTTGCGCACAGATGATCGATCACTGCGCAGGGCTCCCTCGCCCCCCTTTCTTGACACGGCGTCAGACATGCCGCAGCGTGCCCCGTGGTTCCCCCCTGTCCGACGATCGGAGGCGAAGCGTGAAACCGACGCAGACGGAGTCCGACGAGCGGTGGCTGGATCCCGGACCGTTCCTGCGCGGGGTCGCCTGGCTGCACGAGGGGCGCCCCGTGCGCGCCGACCCGGCCGACACGATGCGACTGCCCTGGGACACCGGCGAGCGCGCCACCCTTCCCATAGGGGTACGGCTGGAGTTCACGGGCGGGTCCGCGCACGCCGTGGAGATCCGCTACCGGGCCACCGTGCCGGGCCCCACCGACGCGCTGCGCGACCTCGCGCACGGCTTCGCCCTGTGGAACCGCCACGGCCGGATCACCGAGGTGTTCACCGAGCCCGCCGCGGAGGCCGTCGTACGCGTCCCGCTGCCCCGCGGCGGCGGCCCCTTCACCCTGCACCCGCCCGAGGCCCAGTCCCCCGCGGTCCTGGGCCTGCGCGGGATCGGCGGCCCCCTCGCACCCGCCCCCCGGGGCCCGCGCTGGGTGGTGCACGGCGACTCCATCACCGAGGGCTGGTGGTCGACCCGGCCCGCCCACGGCTGGCCCGCCGTAGCGGGCCGGGCACTGGGCTGGGACACGGTCAACCTCGGCTACGCGGGCGCGGCCCGCGGGGAACTCGCCACCGCCGAGCAGCTCGCCACCCTCCCCGCCGACGTCCTCACCCTCGCCTTCGGCACGAACTGCTGGTCCCGGGTGCCCTTCACCGCCCCCCTCCTCTACGAGACCACCCGCACGTTCCTCGACCTGATCCGCCAGGGCCACCCCCGCACCCCCCTGCTGCTGCTCTCCCCGGTGCTGCGCCCCGACGCCGAACGCACCCCCAACCGCCTCGGCGCGACCCTGGGCGCCCTGCGGGACGCCATGGAGCGGGCCACCCGCGACCGGATCGCCGCCGGGGACGGCCGGCTCGTCCTGCTGCCGGGCCGTGACCTGCTGGGACCCGAGCACCTCGCGGACGGACTGCACCCCGACGACGAGGGACACCGGATCCTCGGCCTCGCTGTGGTCACGGCCGCGCGGCGGGCCGGGTTCGACGCCGTGTGAGTGAAACAGGTCATAGCGGTCCCGCTGAACAGAACGCTCCCGCCGCCCCGTGTCCTGCACAAGTTGCCGATCCTCCGGCGACGGACTCGGCAGACACCACACGTGGGAGAGATCGACATGGGCATCAAGCGCGGAACTTCCCTGGCCGCGGTCGCGGTCGTCGTCACGCTGGCGGCGACGGCCTGCGGCGGTTACGACAAGGCGGCCGACGCGACCAAGCCCGCCGGTGCGGTCGCCGACGCCCAGGCGCCCGCCGCCGACCCCTACGGCAACGACAAGCCCGCCCAGGACGCCGCCGCCACCCAGGCCAAGGCCGGCGGGCAGCTGGCGATCGCCTCCACGGACCAGCTCGGCTCCGTCCTCACCGACAGCGCCGGATTCACCCTCTACCGCTTCGACAAGGACACCGCCAAGCCGCCCGCCTCCAACTGCGACGGCGACTGCGCCAAGGCCTGGCCCGCGGTCCCGGCGGGCGACGCGACCGCCGCGGCGGGCATGGACCCGGCCATGCTGGGCGAGGTGGTCCGCAAGGACGGCAGCAAGCAGCTGACGGTGGCCGGCTGGCCCGCGTACCGCTTCGCCAAGGACACCAAGGCGGGCGACCTGAACGGACAGGGCGTCGGCGGCACCTGGTTCGCCCTGGCCCCCGACGGCAAGAAGGCGGCGAAGCCCGCCGCGGGCGCCGGAGCGGGGACCGGAGCCGGCGCCGGCCAGGCCGCGGGCGCCCTGACCGTGGCCAAGGACCCCAAGCTCGGCGAGCACATCGTCGACGGCAACGGCATGACCGTCTACCGCTTCAAGCCGGACACCGCCTGGCCGATGGTCTCCAAGTGCGAGGGCGACTGCGTCGCCAAGTGGCCGGTCGTCCCGCCGGTCGACAAGGCCAACGCCAAGGGCATCATCGAGAAGAACTACCTCGTCCTCGACCGGCCCGACGGCAAGAAGCAGCAGACCGTGAACTGCTGGCCCGTCTACACCTTCACCGGTGACAAGAAGGCGGGCGACACCAACGGCCAGGGCGTGGGCGGCACCTGGTACGCCGTCGCCCCCGACGGCAAGCTCATCACCGTCCAGTAGCCCCGCCCGCCCCGGGCCCCACTCCCCCCACTCCCGATCCGCGCGGTCCCCGCCCCCCTCCCCCCGGGCGGGGGCCGCGCGCCGTTCCCCGGGACGGCCCGCTTGCCTAGAGTGAGCTCCATGCTGCGCGTACTGGCCGTCGACGACGAGAAGCCGCTCCTGGAGGAACTCCTCTACCTGCTGCGCTCCGACCCCCGGATCCGCAGCGCGGAGGGCGCCTCCGACGCCACCGGAGCACTGCGCCGGATCACCCGGGCGCTGGAGAGCGGACCGGACGGACCCGACGCCATCGACGTGGTGTTCCTGGACATCCAGATGGCCGGGCTGACCGGACTGGACATCGCCCGGCTGCTGACCGGGTTCGCCCGCCCCCCGCTGATCGTCTTCGTCACCGCCCACGAGGGCTTCGCCGTCCAGGCCTTCGACCTCAAGGCCGTGGACTACGTCCTCAAGCCGGTCCGGCCCGAGCGGCTGGCGGAGGCGGTCCGGCGGGCCCGCGCACTCCTGGGCCGGCCGGACGGGGCGCGGGCGGAGCCGGACGCGGCCGTCCCGGCCCGGCGGACCCCCGTGTCCCCGGCGGGCGCGGACGCCGGTGCCGCCGAACGCGTCCCGGAGCAGATCGCGGTCGAACTGGGCGGCGTCACGCGGTTCGTGGCGATCGCGGACATCGCGTACGTGGAGGCCCAGGGCGACTACGCCCGGCTGCACACCGACGGGGGCAGCCACCTGGTGCGGATCCCGCTGTCCACCCTGGAGGAGCGCTGGGCGGCCCGCGGGTTCGTCCGGATCCACCGTCGCCACCTGGTGGCGCTGGGCCGGATCGACGAACTGCGCATGGACGCGGGGACCACGAGCGTGCGGGTGGGCTCGGCGGAACTCCAGGTCAGCCGCCGCCACGCCCGCGACCTCCGGGACCTCCTCATGCGCCAGGCGACGGGCTAGCGTCCGGGCTCCGCCGGGACGGGCCGCGGGCCACGGGCCGACCTCTCCGGCCGCACCCCGCATCCGGATGCGGGGCGGGGCGGATGCGCCCATGCTGGAGAGGGGCGCCGGACGAGCCGTTCACGGCCGGAGGCGACCTCACCCCGACCGGCGCGCCAGCCCGCCCACAGGTGCTTCCTCCCTGTCGGCGTCCGCGGGACCGGAGGAGGAATCGTGATGACCGACAGCGACCGCTCGCCGGAGCGGCTGTCCGGCGTCGCCCAGGTCCTGGGGCCGGGTGGCGACGTGGTCGGAGCGGGCTTCCTGCTCTCCGAGGACGTCCTGGTCACCTGCGCCCATGTCGTGTGCGGGGCCGACTCGGGGCCGGGCGGGCAGCTGTGGCTGGCCTTCCCCCACCTGACGGGAGCACCCCGGATCGAGGGGCACGTCCTGGAGGGGCCGTGGCGGGCCCCCGAGGACGAGGACGTGGCCGTCGTGCGCCTGAGCCGCACCTCGCCGGGCATGGAGGGGTTGCCGATGGGCACCGCGGCGGGCTGCCGGGGCCACCCGGTGCGCTCGTTCGGGTTCCCCGCCCAGGCCCCGCCCGGCGGGCACTTCGGCTTCGGGGTGGCCGGCGATCTGCTGCCGGCGGCCGCGGGCACGGGTGTGCACCTGCAGTTGACCTCCGCCAACGACCTGACCACCGGCTTCAGCGGCGGTCCCGTCGTCGACGAGGTGACGGGCCTGGTGATCGGCATGCTCACCGAGATCGTCGCCCCGGACCGGCACGAGAGGGGGCTGGGCATCGCCTATGTGACGCCGACGCAGGTGCTGCGGGAGGTGTGGCCCGCGCTGGTCGAGCGGGACGTCTGCCCGTACCGGGGGCTGGAGCCGTTCACCGCCGAGCAGGCCCAGTGGTTCGAGGGTCGCGAGGAGGCCGTACGGCAGGTGCTGGCGAGCCTGGCCCGGCAGCAGCGGCTCACCCTGCTGCTCGGGCCGTCCGGTTCGGGCAAGTCCTCCCTGGTCGAGGCGGGTGTCCTGCCCGCCCTGGCCGCGGGTGAACTGCCGCAGAGCGACCGGTGGTTGCCCGTGGTCGCCCGGCCGAGGCAGGACCTGCTGGCCGAGCTGGAGCGCGCCGGACTGCCCGGGGTCACGACCGACGGGATCGCCGCGGCCGTCACCCGCAGGCTCGCGGCCGACCGCTTCCACCGGCGCGTCGTCCTGGTCGTCGACCAGTTCGAGGAGCTCCTCGTGCAGTCGGCGAGCGGCCTCCAGCACGAGCGCCGCCTGGCGGCCACGAACGAGATCACCGCAGCCGTGAAGTCGCGTGCCGAGCTCAGCATCATCCTGATCATGCGGGACGACTTCTACCCCCAGCTGGCGGCCCTGGCCCGGATGTTCGAGGCGGCGGCGCCGGGACTGCTCAACGTGCCGAGCGCCCTGAGCCAGCAGGACCTGCACGACATCATCACCCTGCCGGCCGGGCGCACGGGAGCGCGCTTCCAGCCGGGGCTGCCCGAGCAGATCATCAGCGACGTCCTGGCCACCACCCCCGGGGGCACCGCGTCCCGCGAGGCCCCCGTGACCGTGCTGCCGCTGCTGGAGCTGACGCTCAGCCAGCTGTGGGAGCGGCGCCGCGACGGCTACCTCACGCACGAGGCGTACCGTCGCATCGGCGGCGTCACCGGCAGCCTGACCACGTGGTGCGACACGGCCATGGACCAGCTGGCCCCCGAGCACCGCCCCGTCGCACAGCGGATCCTGACCTCCCTGGTGCGGCCGGCCGATGTGGCCCACCACATCCCCGCCATCCGCGCTCAGGTCCCCCTGCACGAACTGCGCGACCTCGCGGCGGACCCCGGTGCCGGGACCGGCGGCGACAGCGCGTTCGACGAGGTGCTGGCCTCGCTCACCCGCCACCGCATCATCACCACCCACACCCCCCTCGTTCCCGGGCACCCGGACGCCGCCGCGGGGCCGCCGGTCGCCGAGCTGATCCACGACGCGCTCATCCAGGACTGGGGCACCCTGCGCGAATGGGTCGGCCAGGACCACCGCTTCCAGGAGTGGTTCGACCACACCCGCGACCGGCGGGCCCGCTGGGCCGCCGGCAACGACCCCGGGGACCTGCTCGCGGGGACGGCCCTCGCGGAGGGCCTGGACTGGTCGAGGCAGCGGCGCCTGCCGAGTGACGTCGCGTCCTTCCTGACCGCGAGCCAGGAGCGCCAGCAGGCCGTCATCCGGCGCAGCAGACGCCTCAACATGATCCTGGCCGGCCTGCTCGCCCTCGCACTGCTCGCGGGGGGAGGTGCCCTCTGGCAGTGGCGGACGGCCGTCACCCAACGCCAGGAAGCCCTGTCCCGGCAGCTCGCCTCCGAGTCCAACACGCTCATGGGCGCGAACCCCGACCTCGCCGCGCTGCTGGCCGTGCGGGCGTACCGCACCCACCACACCCCCGAAGCCGTCGAAAGCCTGGCGTACAGCGCCGCCGACCCGCTGCGGCAGCGCTTGCCCGGCCATACGGACGAGGTCTGGTCGGTGGCGTTCAGCCCCGACGGGCGCACCCTCGCCAGCAGCAGTGCCGACGGGACGGTACGGCTGTGGGACGTGGCCACCGGCACCACCCGCGCCAAGCTCACCGGCCATGCGAAGGGAGTGGAGTCGGTGGCCTTCAGCCCCGACGGACGCACCCTCGCCTCCGGCAGCGACGACCACACGGTACGGCTGTGGGACGCGGCGACCGGAAAGCACCTGCGCACACTCACCGGACACACCGGCGACGTGTACACGGTGGCGTTCGGCCCCGACGGAGGCACCCTCGCCAGCAGCAGTGCCGACAGGACGGTACGACTGTGGGACGCGGCCACCGGGAAGACGCGCCGCACACTCACGGGCCACACCGGCGAGGTGAGCACGGTGGCGTTCAGCCCCGACGGACGGACCCTCGCCACCGGCAGCGACGACAAGACGGTACGGCTGTGGGACGCGGCCACCGGAAAGCACCGCCGCACGCTCACCGGACACACCGACTGGGTGTACACGGTGGCGTTCAGCCCGGACGGGCGGTCCCTCGCCTCCGCCAGCTCCGACGAGTCCGTCCGGCTGTGGGACACGGCCACCGGGAAGACGCGCCGCACGCTCACCGGCCAGACCGACGAGGTCACGTCGGTGGCGTTCAGCCCCGACGGACGCACCCTCGCCTCCGGCAGCGTCGACCACACCGTGTGGCTGTGGGACACGGCCACCGGCACGGCCCGCAGAACGCTGGCCGGGCACGACGGAGGGGTGTCCATGGTGGCGTTCAGCCCCGACGGACGCACCCTCGCCACCGGCAGCTACGACCACACCGTGCGCCTGTGGGACATGGCCACCGGTACGAACCGACCCCCGCTGACCGGCCACAGGAGCTGGGTGAACTCGGTGGCGTTCAGCCCCGACGGACGCACCCTCGCCACCGGCAGCGGGGACAAGACCGTCCGGCTGTGGGACGCGGCCACCGGAAGGCTCCTCCACACGCTCACCGGCCACCAGGGATGGGTCCAACCGGTGGAGTTCAGCCCGGACGGACGCACCCTCGCCACCGGCGGCGAGGACAAGACCGTCCGGCTGTGGGACGCGGCCACCGGCACGCTCCTCCACACGCTCACCGGCCACAAGGGCTGGGTCGAAGCGTTGGCGTTCAGCCCGGACGGACGCATCCTCGCCACCGGCGGCGAGGACAAGACGGTGCGGACCTGGGACGCGGTCACGGGCAAGCCCGGAATCGCGACCACCGGATTCCCGGGCGAAGTGTGGTCGGTGGCGTTCAGCCCCGACGGACACACCCTCGCCATAGCGGGCGACAGCAACTCCGTGCGGCTGTGGGACACGGCCACCGGCATCACCCGCACCCCGCTGACCGGCCACACCGCACCGGTGGAGGCGGTGGCGTTCAGCCCCGACGGACACACCCTCGCCACCGGCAGCGACGACCACACCGTGCGGTTGTGGAACGTGGCGACCGGCAAGCCCCGCAACACGTTGTACGGCCACGCCTACCGGGTCAACGCGGTGGCGTTCAGCCCGGACGGGCGCATGCTCGCCACCGGCAGCGACGACTGGACCGTCTGGCTGTGGGACGCGGCCACCGGGAAGGCGCGCGAAAAGTTCACCGGCCACCGCGGCCCGGTGCGGGCGGTCGCGTTCAGCCCCGACGGGCACACCCTCGCCACCGGCAGCACCGACGCGACGGTGCGGTTGTGGAACGTCCTCTTCCAGCCTTCGGCGGCGATCAGGAAGATCTGCCACGCCGTCGACCGTGACCTCACCGCGCAGGAACGGGACTCGTACCTTCCCGACCACGAGGGCGGCGCGGTGTGCCCCTCCCACTGAGGCCGGAGCCCGACCGCCCGGCGTACCGACGTGCCGTTCGTCGCGCCACGGGGGACGTACGGCGATCCGCCGGGCCCGTCGGTCGCAGCGCCGGCCGATTCGCCCGCCCGTGGCGCGGGCCGCGCGTATCGTGGATCTTCCGGCCCGGGAGGAGCGATATGTCCGAGATCCAGGCGCTGTTGGACGCGCTGACCGGACTGCCCCCGACCCGCGCCGCCGGGCCCGCCGAGGCCGAGGCGCTGCTCGCCCGGCTGCGCAGCGCGGCCGCCAGCTGGGCGGAGGTCCTGTACGAGGCGCAGGAGGGCACCCGCGGACAGTTGCCGCCCCGGGTGGAGGCGGCGCTGACCCTTGCCTTCCGGCGCGCGGAGGAGTCGTACGTGGAGCTGGAGATCGCCCTGCGCGACTGTGCGCGGCACCACGATCCGGCGCTCTGACCAGCGCGCCGCGGCCCCGCCGGAACCCGGGCGCGGGTGCCCGGTTCGCGCCTGTCGCCGGGGACGGGGGGCTGCGTAGACTCCGGAGACTTGCCTCCCCTCCCCCGTCGAAGGACCTCCGGTGAACCAGACGTACGCGCTGACCGCGGTCACCGTCGTCGTCCTGGTCACCGTCCTCGTCGGGGCGCTCGGCCTGCGGATATCGCGGACCACCTCCGACTTCTACGTCGCCTCCCGCACGGTGGGCCCGCGCCTCAACGCGGCCGCCATCAGCGGGGAGTACCTCTCCGCCGCCTCCTTCCTGGGGGTGGCCGGGCTGGTGCTGCTCCAGGGGCCGGAGATGCTCTGGTACCCCGTCGGCTACACCGCCGGCTACCTGGTGCTGCTGGTGCTGGTGGCGGCCCCGCTGCGGCGCTCGGGCGCGTACACGCTGCCCGACTTCGCCGAGGCGCGGCTCCAGTCGCGGGCGGTGCGGCGGATCGCGGTGCTGTTCGTGCTGGGCGTGGGCTGGCTGTACCTGCTGCCGCAGTTGCAGGGGGCCGGGCTGACGCTGGAGGTGCTGACCGGGGCCCCGCACTGGGTGGGCGGGGTGGTCGTGGCCTTCGTGGTGACGGCGGCCGTCGCCGCGGGCGGCATGCGCAGCATCACCTTCGTGCAGGCGTTCCAGTACTGGCTCAAACTCACCGCACTGCTGGTGCCGGCCTTCTTCCTGATCGCCGCCTGGGCCGGGGACGGCGCTCCGCGCGCCTCCTTCGACGCCCCGGCCGTCTTCCGCGAGCACACCGCCGTCACCCTGGGCGAGGACGTACGGCTCACGGTGGACGCGCCGCTCACGGTGACGGTGACGGGCCGGGTGGACGGCGCCGACCACGCCGGGGTCCCGCTCACCCTGGAGAGCGGCCGGCACTCCGTCGCGGCCCGCACCCGCCTGGAGTTCGCCCCCGGCAGCGTGGTCCCGGACTCCCCCACCGGCCCCGGCCCGGACGCTCCCGGCTGGTCGAAGGCGCTGTCCGGCGGGGAACACCGGCTGTACGCCACCTACGGGCTGATCCTGGCCACCTTCCTCGGCACCATGGGCCTGCCGCACGTGGCGGTGCGCTTCTACACCAGCCCCCACGGGCGGGCCGCCCGCCGCACCACCCTCGTCGTGCTGGGCCTGCTCGGGGTGTTCTACCTCCTGCCCCAGGTGTACGGGGCGCTGGGCCGGATCTACGCACCGGAGCTGGCGCTGACCGGGGACGCCGACGCCGCGGTGCTGGTGCTGCCGGAGCGGATGCTGGGCGGGCTGCTCGGGGACCTGCTGGGGGCGCTGCTGGCCGGGGGCGCGTTCGCCGCGTTCCTGTCGACGGCCTCGGGGCTGACCATGGCGGTGGCCGGGGTGCTGCACCAGGACGTGCTGCCCCGGCGCGGGGTGGGCGCGTTCCGGCTCGCCGTGGTGATGGCGATGGCGGTGCCGCTCGCGGGCGGGATCGCTGCCACCGACGTGCCGGTCGCCGACGCCGTCGGGCTGGCCTTCGCGGTCTCGGCGTCCTCCTTCTGCCCGCTGCTGGTCCTCGGCATCTGGTGGCGCGGGCTGACCCCGCCCGGGGCCGTGGCCGGGCTGCTCACCGGGGGCGGTGCGGCGCTGGGCGCGGTGGTGGCCACCCGCTCCGGGCTGGTCCCGGCGGGCTGGGCGCACGCGCTGCTGGCCTGGCCCGCGGTGTGGTCGGTGCCGTTGGGCTTCCTGACGATGGTGACGGTGTCGCTGGCGACCCGGGCCCGGATCCCCGCGGGGGCGGCCGCCGCGCTGGCCCGGCTGCACCTGCCCGAGGACCTGGCCGGTGAGCGGGCCGCGGGGGGTGCGCGGTGACCGGGGCGGCTCTCGTGGTGGCGGCCCTGACGGCCGCGGCCCTGCTGCTGGGGCTGGGCTGGGCTGCGGGCCGGTGGCACGCCGGGCGCGGGGAGCGGGCCGCCGGGCCGGACCTGGGCACCCCGGTGGAGCGGGCCACCTTCCACACCCTGCACACCGCTTCGCTGGCCGCTCCTCCGCTGCGGGCGGGGCTCACCGAGGACGCCGCCCGCAAGGCCGCCCGGCGGCTGCGTTCGCTGCTGGGCACGGAGGCGCTGTGCCTGACGGACCGCGAGGCCGTGCTGGCCTGGGACGGGCCGGGCGCCGACCACCACCAGCGCCGGGCGATGGCGCGGGTGGCGGTGATGCTGGAGTCGGGGCGCAGCCAGAGCGTGCGCACCGAGTGCCAGCGGCCCGGCTGCCCTCTGAAGTGGGCGGTGTTCGCCCCCCTGACGGGCGAGGACGGGCTGCTGGGGGCGCTGGTGGCCTACGGGTCGCGGGAGTCGGCGGTACTGGTGCGGGCCGCGACGGAGGTGGCGCGCTGGGTCTCCGTACAGCTGGAGCTGTCGGAGCTGGACCGGGCGCGGACGCGGCTGATGGAGGCGGAGATCAGGGCGTTGCGGGCGCAGATCTCCCCGCACTTCATCTTCAACTCGCTCGCCGCGATCGCCTCGTTCGTGCGGACCGATCCGGAGCGGGCGCGGGAACTGCTGCTGGAGTTCGCGGACTTCACCCGTTACTCCTTCCGCCGGCACGGCGAGTTCACCACCCTGGCCGAGGAGTTGCGTTCGATCGAGCGGTACCTGGCGCTGGCCGGGGCCCGGTTCGGGGACCGGCTGAAGGTGACCTTGCAGGTGGCGCCCGAGGTGCTGCCGGTGGCGCTGCCGTTCCTGTGTCTGCAGCCGCTGGTGGAGAACGCCGTCAAGCACGGGGTGGAGGACTCCGCCGGGGAGTGCCGGATCACCATCGCCGCCCGGGACGCCGGGGCGGAGGCGGTGCTGACCATCGAGGACAACGGGGTCGGGATGGATCCGGCGCTGCTGCGCCGGATCCTGGCCGGGGAGCGCCCGGGGGCCTCGTCGGGAATCGGGCTGACCAACGTGGACGAGCGGATGCGTCAGGTCTACGGGGACGCGCACGGGCTCGTCATCGAGACGGGCGTCGGCGCCGGCATGAAGATCACCGTCCGGATCCCCAAGTACCGTGCGGGCGTGCACACTTCGGGCCCGAGGGACGGCCGGGCGGGTACGCCGGTGGCCCCGGACCGCCCGGACGGGGCGGGCCGGGGCCACCGGTACGGGGACTAGCTCCAGCTGGCGTGCAGCGGCTTGCCCTCGGCGTAGCCCGCCGCGGACTGGATGCCGACGACGGCCTTCTCCTCGAACTCCGCGAGGGAGCCGGCACCGGCGTAGGTGCAGGAGGAGCGGACACCCGCGATGATCGAGTCGATCAGGTCCTCCACGCCCGGCCGCGCCGGGTCGAGGAACATGCGCGAGGTGGAGATGCCCTCCTCGAACAGCCCCTTGCGGGCGCGGTCGTAGGCCGACTCCTCGGAGGTCCGGTTGCGCACGGCGCGCGCCGAGGCCATGCCGAAGGACTCCTTGTACAGGCGGCCGTCGGCCGACTGCTGGAGGTCGCCCGGGGACTCGTACGTACCGGCGAACCAGGAGCCGATCATGACGTTGGAGGCACCGGCGGCGAGCGCCATGGCCACGTCGCGCGGGTGGCGGACGCCACCGTCGGCCCACACGTGCTTGCCGTACTTCTTCGCCTCGGCCGCGCACTCCAGCACCGCGGAGAACTGCGGGCGGCCCACGCCGGTCATCATGCGGGTGGTGCACATGGCGCCGGGGCCCACACCGACCTTGATGATGTCGGCGCCGGCGTCGATGAGGTCCTTGACGCCCTCGGCGGCGACGATGTTGCCGGCCACGATCGGGACCTCGGGGTCCAGCGCGCGGACGGCCTTGATCGCGTTGATCATCGATTCCTGGTGGCCGTGGGCGGTGTCGATGACCAGCGTGTCCACGCCGGCGTCGAGCAGCTGCTTGGCCTTGCCCACGAAGTCGCCGTTGATGCCGACGGCGGCGGCGATGCGCAGCTTGCCGTCGGCGTCGGTGGCCGGGGTGTACAGGGTCGCGCGCAGGGCGCCCTTGCGGGTGAGGATGCCGACGAGGCGGCCGTCCTTGTCCACGGCGGGGGCCAGCTTGCGGTGGCCGGCGTCGAGCTGGTTGAAGGCGTCGCGCGGGTCCATGTCGGCGTCGATGAGCAGCAGCTCCTTCGACATGACCTCGGAGAGCTGGGTGAAGCGGTCGACGCCGCTCAGGTCGTGGTCGGTGACGACGCCGACCGGGCGGCCCTCGGCGTCGACGACGACGCCCGCGCCGTGCGCCCGCTTGGGCAGCAGGGACAGCGCGTCGGCGACGGTCTGGGTGGGCGCCAGGGTGATCGGGGTGTCGAGCACGAGGTGGCGGGTCTTCACCCAGGAGATGACGTCGGTGACGACCTCGATCGGGATGTCCTGGGGGATGACGACGATTCCACCGCGGCGCGCCACGGTCTCCGCCATCCGGCGGCCCGCGATGGCGGTCATGTTCGCCACGACGAGCGGGATGGTCGTGCCGGTGCCGTCGGGCGAGGAGAGGTCCACGGCCTGGCGGGAGCCGACCGCGGAGCGGCTCGGCACCATGAACACATCGTCGTACGTCAGGTCGTACGGCGGCTTCAGGTCATTGAGGAAACGCACGTGCTGAACTTCCCAGTCGATCGGAGGTACCTCGACGGGTCAGCCGAGGAAACGCACGTACTTCATTCTCCCATGTCCGGGGGTTCATGCCGCCCGGGCCGATCGTCCAGGACGCACCGGGCCGCTTGGTCGGTTCCTACGGGACCTTGGTCCCGGGGCCCCGGAAGGAGGCCGTCCGGTGCAGGGGCCGGAGGCCTCCGGTGAGGGGGGTGGCGGGGGCCCCGTGGCGCAGGGCGGTGAACTCGGCGGCGATGGACAGGGCCGTCTCCTCGGGGGTGCGCCCGCCCAGGTCCAGGCCGATCGGCGATCTGAGCCGGGCCAGCTCGGCCTCGGTCACCCCCTCGGCGCGCAGCCGGGCGGCCCGCTCGGTGTGGGTGCGGCGCGAGCCCATGGCGCCGACGTAGGCCAGCGGCAGCCGCAGGGCCAGCGCGAGGACGGGTACGTCGAACTTGGCGTCGTGGGTCAGTACGCACACGGCCGTACGGGTGTCCAGGCGCCCGGCGGCGTGTTCCGCGGCGAGGTGCCGGTGCGGCCAGTCCACGATCACCTCGTCGGCGCCGGGGAAGCGCTGCGGGGTGGCGAAGACGGGCCGGGCGTCGCACACGGTGACCCGGTGTCCGAGGAAGGCCCCCATCCGGGCCAGGGCGGAGGCGAAGTCGATGGCCCCGTAGACGATCAGCCGGGGCGGTTCGGCGGCGGATTCGACGAGGAGGGTCAGCGGCTCCCCGCACAGCCCGCCGGCGGTGCCCAGCTCGGCGGTGCCGGTGCGTCCGGCGAGCAGCAGGGCCCGGACCCGTTCGGCGGCGGCCCGGTCCAGGGCGGCGCCGCCGCTGAGGCCGCCCACGCAGGTGCCGTCGGCGTGGACGGCCAGGGCCCGGCCCCACTGTCCGGGCGGGCCGCTGACGACGCGGGCGAGGGCGACCCTGGCCCCGTGGGCGGCGGCGTCGAGCACGGAGCCGAGCACGGGCCGTACGGGGTCCTGGCCGCGCACCGGGGTGACCAGCACGTCCAGGATCCCGCCGCAGGTCAGCCCTACCGCGAAGGCGTCGTCGTCGCTGTAGCCGAAGCGGTGCACGCCGCCTTTGCCGGAGGCGATGGCCTCCAGGCACAGCTCGTGCACGGCCGACTCCACGCAGCCTCCGGAGAGGGAGCCGAGCGCGGTTCCGGCGGCGTCCACGGCCAGGGAGGCGCCCGGTCCGCGCGGCGCGCTTCCGCTGACGGAGACCACGGTGGCCAGCGCGAACTCCCGCCGCTCCGCGCACCAGGTCCGCAGGGCCGCGGCGATGTCGAGCATCAGCGGATGACGGCTCGGCGCGGCGACTGCCCGGGGATCAGCGGTCGCGGGGGGAGCACGGCGGGTGGTCTGGCGGCCGGTGCGCCCGTGTAGCGGGCGGGGGCGGACGTCAGGGGCACGGGGTCGGGGTGCCGGCCGCCGGTGCTGAGCAGCCGGGCGGCGTGGGCGACGCTCGCCAGGGTGGCGTGGTGGTGCCAGCCCCGGAAGGAGCGGCCCTCGAAGTCCCGGATGCCGACGGGTTCGCAGGTCTCGGTGAAGTCCAGGGTCACCCGGTCGGTGAGTTTGGCGAGCAGGAAGAGCTGGGCGAGGGGCCGGTCCCCGATGTTGGTGATCCAGAACTCGGAGGGCAGCAGGGCGGCTTCGGTCCAGGCTCCCACGAGCAGCAGGGGAGCGGGCGGTGCGGGCAGGGGCCGGTCCTCGGCGGGGGTGGCGAGGATGGGGGCCGAGGTGAGCAGGGTCACCGCTCCCTCGGCGCGGCCGTGCCGGGTCCATTCGACGACCCGGCGCTGGGAGCGCAGCGAGTCGATGAGCTCGCGGGCGGGCGCGGTGTGCGGCCCGGGTTTGTGGCGGCCCGCGCCGCCGAAGGAGACGGGCAGGGAGCCGTCGACCTTGAGGACGAAGGGGATGTCCTGGAGGGCGAAGGCCTCGATGGTCTGGGGCAGGTCGGTGTTGGAGACCTCCATGACGACCGGGCGGCGCTGGAGCTGCCAGGTCGCGGCCATGCGCTGGACGGCGTGGACGGCGTCCTGGGCGGGGGTGAGGGAGCGCGCGGTGTCGGGGATGCCGGCCCGGCGGCGCAGCAGTTCGCTGGTCCAGGGCCCGGGGAGGGTGAGGGTCCATTCGACGGGGAAGCTGGCCTCGCTGGAGGCGAGCCAGATCCCGCCCGCCTGCTGACAGTTGGCGGTGCGGCCGAGCTGGGGGACGAACTGGCGGCCGACTCCGACGGAGCGGTCGCCGGCCTTCTCGATGACCATGGGCTGCACGACCCAGGCGAGCGGACGCTGGGCGGTGCGTTCCAGGTGCTGGGCGAGGGAGCGGCGTACGGGGGTCCAGTCCCAGGGGGACTTGCTGATGAACTGCTGGAGGCTCTGTTCGACGGAACTGGCCCCTGTTCCGGCGATGTTACGGATCGTTTTCTTCCCGGTGGTCCGCACCAGACCGTTCAGATAGACGCGGGCCCAGTTTCGCTGGTCCCGCCGGGGTAAGGATTCGAAGAAAAGCGAGATCAGTACGTCGATCAAATCGGAGATTTCCTTGATGGAATCCTCCGGCAGGACTACCCGAGCCATCTGGTGCCTCCCCCGCGACCAGCTAGATCTTTTAGCCTACTTGACCGCGCGGAACGGCCGTAGGTCCGGGCGGCTACTTCCTGAGGTCGCCGGCAGATTCGAGCCGCTCTTCCTCTACCACGAGCGGGATGGGGATCTGGTTCGCCGCATAGTAGAGCGCGATCAGGAAATGTGCGACGAGAGTGAGGGGTGCCGAGAAGAAGGACAGGAGGACGGTCAAGGGGTAGGCCACCGCGCCCAGTCCGAATCGCACCCGGGTGGCCCGGGCACCCTCTTTGTCGACCTTTTCGTGGAAGAGGTGGCCGACCTGGGTGACGTACCACCAGAAGCCCAGGAAGGCGAGAGCGTACACGACGGTCCACGAACTGTAGAGGATCGCGGCCACGTTGGCCGATTCCCCGTCCGTGAGGTGCTCGGCGAGGACGTTGGTCGTGTACGGAATCACCGACACCACCATCAACACCAGGAGATTCAGGAACAGCAGCGGCCGGTCGACCCGCTTGAGGTGGCTGAAGATCGTGTGGTGATTCACCCACATCACGCCGATGATGAGGAAACTCACGAGATATGCGGCGTAGTGCGGCCATTGCTCCATGAGTCCGTGCCACAGGGCCGCACCCTGCTCTTCCGGAACTTTTAACTCCAGCACCAGAATGGTGATCACGATGGCGAATACGCCGTCGCTGAACGCCTCCACCCGGTTGGTTTCCCGCTCCATGGCCCGCGGCCTCCCCTTCACCGAATCATTCACGTGTGCGGGGAGGGCCCACGCCCTGCACCCTCCCCGCACACGCTACCCAGGAAAGGGCCGTCAGCCGCCGAATCCGGCGGTCTGGCGCCAGATCCGGCCATCGCGGACCACCAGTGTCCCGAACGCGTGCTCCGGCTCGCCGTTCAGGTTCATGATCGCCCGATAGAAGATGGTGTCCTCGGTCTCGATGTACTCCTGCAGTTCGACCAGCGTGGGCTTCACCGTGAGGTATCCGGTGAACGTCTCGCGAACGGCCTCGATGCCGACCGAGGCGCCCTCGAAGCGCAGCAGGACGGCGTCCTCGGTGTAGTTCTTCATCACCGCCTCGATGTCCAGCGCGGCCAGCGCCTCCATCTGGCGGACGAAGACGGGGTGCAGCGTGGCGATGTCGTACTTGGCCATGTTCGACTCCCTTTCCTGACGTCCGGCTGACAGCGGGTCGGCCGGCACGGGTGTGTGGTGACGGATGTGCTGGTGACGGACGGGCGGGTGGCCGACGGGCCGGTCGCGCTCAGCCGGTGGCGGCCGGCGCGAGCGGCAGGCGGACGACCATCCGGGTCTCGCCCGGACGGGAGCGGGCCGCGATCGACCCGTGGTGGCGCTGGGTCACGATCCGGTAGCTGAGGTGCAGCCCCAGGCCCGTGCCCTTGCCCACGTCCTTGGTGGTGTAGAAGGGTTCGAAGATCCGCGGCAGGACGTCCTCGGGGATCCCCCGCCCGGTGTCGGTGATCTCCACGACCATGCAGACCCCCTCGGCGCGGGCCCGCAGGGTGAGCACGCCCGCGCCCTCCATCGCCTCGGCGGCGTTGTCGACCAGGTTGGTCCACACCTGGTTGAGCTCGCCGGGATAGCCCGTGAGATCCGGCAGGTCCGGCTCGTAGGCGCGCACGATGGTGATGCCCGCCAGCTTGGACCGCAGCACCACCAGGGTGTTCTCCAGGCCGTCGGTGACCGCGAACCGCTGCTCGGGGGCCCGGTCGAGGTTCGCGTAGTCCCGGGTGGCGGCCACCAGCTGGGAGATCCGGGGGCCCGCGGCGCGCAGTTCGGCGGCCAGCGAGCGGGCCTCCAGCAGGGCTCCCAGGTGGTCCAGGGCGGCGGGCAGGGCGCTCTCGCCGACCTCCTCCAGCCGGGCCGGCAGCCAGTCCGGCTCCAGCCCCAGGTCGGCGGCGCCCGAACCGAGCAGGCCGGGACGCTCGGCGCCGGCCGCCTCGGCCCAGTCGGCGATCTCCTCCTCGGCGTCCGCCTGGGCGAGCGGATCGGTGGTCCCGGGCGGCGGGAGCTTGTCGAGTTCCCCGGCGAGGCGGTCCAGTACGGAGCGCTCCGCGCCCGTGGCGGCCGCGCCCCACGCGTACGCGGTCCCGGTCAGCCGCTCCAGGGCGGGCTCCAGTTCCTGCGCGGCCCGCGCCACGGCGGCGGCCGGGTTGTTCAGCTCGTGCGCGAGCCCCGCGGCGAGGGTGCCCAGTGCCTCCACGGTGGCCCGCTTGCGCGCCTGGACCTCGGAGGACTTGATCCGCCACGCCAGGACCGGCAGCAGCACGGCCGCCACCCCGTGGCAGCGGGTCAGCATCTCGAAGAACACCGGCTTCGGGTAGGCCACGACGGTGGTCGCGGGCCCGCTGGCGGCCGCGGTGGCCACGTAGGAGCCCTCCGTCAGCAGGGGCAGCTCCCCGGTGAAGCGGTGGGCGGCGGAGGGTTTGCCGTCGTGTTCCTCGGCGGCGGCCCCGTCCTCCTCGGTGGAGTGCCGGGTCAGGACCTCCTCCCGGCCGTCGACGACCTTGGTGACCACGAGCCCGCCGGAGAGCAGGACGTGGAAGCCGGTCGCCTCGTCCCCGTCGTGGAAGAGGACCTCCCCGTCGCCGAGGACCCGCGGCTCGGAGACCGAGACGAGCCAGTCCAACTGCTCCCCGGTGAGTCCCGCGAAGATCTCCAGCCCGTACAGGGCGGACCTCAGCTCCGTGGCGTCCATCGCCGCTCCGGTCACACCGTGCTCCCCTCTGCCCTGGTGCGGGAGGCCAGCCGCAGGGTCGTGAACAGGGCCAGCGCGCACACTCCGGCGACGGCGGCCATGAAGCCGACCGAGGTGCGCTGCAGGCCGTGGATGTTGGTCAGCAGTCCGGCGAGGACCGCCGGAACGCTCATGGCGAGGTACGCGAACACGTAGACGGCGGCGGTCAGTTCGCCGCGGTGCGCGGGCTCGGCGAGGGCGCTGAGCGCCCGGAAGGAGCCGAGGAAGGCGGCCCCCCAGCCGCTGCCGAGGACGGCGGTGGCGGCGAGGAACACGGCCGGCGAGCCCAGGCCCAGTGCGAGCAGCACCAGGGCGAGGCCGAGGAGCAGCCCGATCAGGCCCAGCACGGCGGTGCGCAGCGCCTCGGTGCGGCCCAGCAGCAGCTGGGCCGCGGTGGCCGCGCCCGCGAGCAGGGCCACCGTGGCGCCTCCGGCCAGGTAGTTGGTGCTGTGGAGCAGGGAGAGGGCCAGGTGCGGGCCCAGGGAGAGGTAGAACCCGCCGACCGTCCAGACGGCGACCACCGTCAGCACCAGCACGGCGAACCGCCCGCGCGCGGCGGCGGGCACCCTGATCCGGTGCGGCACCACCCGGAGCCTGCCGCCCGCCCCGGGAGCGCTCTCGGCCATGCGCGCCACGCCGACCAGGGTGATCGCGAAGGCCCCGACCAGCAGCAGGTAACTGAGCACGGTGGGCGCGGGCGCGTACTGGACGAGCAGTCCCGCCCCGAGCCCGCCGAGGCCGATGCCGACGGTCGGTCCCGCGCTGTTGACCTGGGCGCCGAGCGCGGGCCGCGAGCGCGGGCTGAGTTCCAGCAGGGCCGCGCCCATCGCCCCGGTGGCCAGGCCCACCGCCAGCCCCTGGACGGCGCGGGCGGCGAGCAGCAGGGCCGGCCCCCCGGCCCCGGCGAACAGGCCCATGGAGACGATCGCCAGGACCAGTGCGGCTCCGAGGACGGGCCGGCGGCCCACGGTGTCCGAGAGGGAGCCGAACAGCAGCAGCCCGGCGAGCACGGTGACGGCGTAGGCGGCGAAGACCACCGTGACCGTCCCCGGGGACAGGCCCCACCTCTCCTGGTAGAGCGCGTAGAGGGCGGAGGGCACGGAGGAGGAGAGCATCAGCAGGACGAGGACGGTGCCCACCACCCAGAAGCCCGACGGTCTGGCCGCGCCGCCCGGGGCGGCCGCGCGGGCGGCCCGGTGGTCCACCGTGCCTCCTGTGGTCGTCGTCTCGGTCGGTTCGGCCATGGCGTCTACTCCCCTCCTCCTGGTGCCCGGCGGGCCGTCAGGCGGTGATCCGGGCCGCCCTCGCCAGCGCACGGGCGGTGAGCACGCCCGCGAGGTGGCCCAGGTATTCGGCCGAGGTGCCGCGCCCGGGGACGAACAGCTCCCGGGGCTCGGCGCGGAAGGCGGCGAGCACCGCCTCCGTCGTGTACGGGCCGCCGCGCAGCCGGTCCTCGACCCCGCGCAGGCGCAGGGCGCGGGGGGTGGCTCCGGTGACGGCGATCCGCGGCCCGTCGGCGGTGATCCGTACGGCGGCGGCGCACAGCGGGTAGCGGGTGGCCCGGTCGGCGGCCTTCTCGAAGGCGGCGGCCGGGCCGGCGGCGGGCACCAGCAGGGCGGTGAGCACCGATCCGGCGGGCACCCCGCCGGCGGTGAACTCCTCGGCCCCCATCCGGGTACGCCCGCCGGGGCCCGCCAGTTCCACCTCGGCGCCGGCGGCGAGGGCGGCGACCGGCAGGTCGGTCGGCCGGTCCGGGACGGCCAGGTTGCCGCCGGTGGTGCCGAGATTGCGGACCTGGGGGTCACCGTTGGCGCGGGCCGCGGCGGCCAGCTCCGGCGCCGCGTCCCGCACCAGGGGGTGCGCGGCGAGTTCGGCGAGGGTGGTCAGGGCCCCGACGCGCAGGGTCCCGTCGGCGCCGGAGATCCCCCGCAGCTCCTCCAGGTGGCGTACGTCGACCAGCAGCCGGGCCCGGTCGGTTCCGGCGCGCAGGCCGGGCAGCAGGCTCTGGCCGCCGGCCAGCACCCGGGCGCCGGGCCCGGCGAGCAGGTCCAGGGCCTCGTCGAGGCCGAGGGGGCGGACGTAGTCGAATTCGGTGAGGATCACTGCGTCTCTCCCTGCAGGCGGCGCCACACCTTCTCGGGGGTGAGCGGCATGTCGATGTGCCGGACGCCCAGGTCGGAGAGGGCGTCGACGACCGCGTTGACCACCGCGGCGGCGGGCGGCACGGTGGCGATCTCGCCGGCCCCCTTGGCGCCGAGCGGGTTGTGCGGGGAGGGCGTGACGGTCCGGTCGAGGGCGAAGAAGGGGACGTCGGCGGCGCGCGGCAGGGCGTAGTGGTCCAGGTCGTAGCTGATGAGGATGCCGTTCTCGTCGTACTCGGCCGCCTCCATCAGCGCCTGGCCGAGGCCGTGCACGATGCTGCCCTCGATCTGGCCGTTGACGATCTTCGGGTTGCCGATGTTGCCGGCGTCGTCGACGGCGGTGTAGGCCACCACCTCGGTCTCCCCGGTGAGTTCGTCGACCTCGACGACGGCGACGTGCGTGCCGAAGGGGTAGTTGAAGTCCGGCGGGTCGAAGTGCGTGGTCTCGTCGAGGGCCGGCTCGATCTCGGGGGGCAGTCCCCAGCCGTACCACATGGCCATGGCCAGGTCGGCGAAGCTCTTGGTGTTTTCGGGGTTGCCGTCCTCGTGGACGGCTCCGCCCCGGTAGACGACCTTGTCCTCGGGGACGCCCAGGAAGACGGATCCGGCCCTGACCAGTTTGGCCTTGATCTTGCGGGCGGTGAGGGCGACGGCGGGGGCGGCCATGCTGTAGGAGCGGGAACCGTAGGTGCCCTGCCCGTAGGGGGCCTTGAGGGTGTCCCCCTCGTACACCTGGACCTGGGAGGGGTCGATGCCCAGCTCGTCGGCGGCGACCATCGCGAAGACGGTGTGGTGGCTCTGGCCGGTGGAGGCGGAGCCGACGGTGACGGTGACCTCGCCGGTGGGGTGGACGCGGATGTTCGCGCTCTCCCAGGTGCCGCCGAGCATGCCCTCCTTGGACATCCGTGTGGAGGGGCCGACCCCGCAGATCGCGACGTAGGTGGCGATGCCGACGCCGAGCCGTTTGCCGCGCGTACGGGCCTCGGCCTTGCGGGCGGGCATGTCGGCGTAGCCGGACAGTTCGATGGCCCGGTCGAAGTTCGGCAGGTAGTTACCGGAGTCGTAGGTCCAGCCCAGACCGTTGTCGTACGGGAAGGCCTCCTTCGGCACCAGGTTCCTGCGCCGGACCTCCGCCGGGTCCATGCCGATCTCCCCGGCGTAGCGGTCGACGAGGCGTTCCATCAGGAAGGCGGCCTCCGCGCGCCCGCTGCCGCGCTGGGCGCCGAGCGAGACGGTGTTGGTGAAGGCGGCGTAGACCTCGCAGAAGGCGGCGTCGACGGCGTACATGCCGGTGATGGAGCGGCCCATCAGGGCGGTGGCGACGCCGGGGCCGATGGTGGAGGGGTAGGCGCCGAGGTTGGCGTAGCTGGTGCAGCGCACGGCGGTGATGCGGCCGTCGCGGGTGCCGGCGAGGGTGACGTGCTGGCGGTGGTCACGGCCCTGGACGGTGGAGTTCATCAGCCCGGTGCGGGTGTCCACCCATTTCACGGGCCGGCCGAGCGCCTTCGACAGGAGCAGGACGAGCGGCATGTCGGGGTAGAGGTAGCCCTTGGTGCCGAAGCTGCCGCCGACGGTGGGGGCGATCACCCGGAGCTTGTTGAAGGGGATGCCGAGGACCAGGGCGGAGAGCAGGAAGCGGTGGTTGTGCGGGCCCTGGGTGGTGGCGTAGAGGGTGTACTCGCCGGTGGCGGCGTCGTAGTCGCCGACCGCGCCGCGCGGCTCGATGGGGCTGTTGATGGTGCGCTGGTTGACCAGGTCGAGCTCCACCGTGACCTCGGCCGCGGCGATGGCCGCGTCGGTGCGGTCCTTGTCGCCGCAGGTCCAGTAGGCGTTCAGGTTCCCGGGGACGGCCTCGTGCAGCTGCGGCGCGCCCTCGGCGAGGGCCGCGTCGGCGCGGGTGACCACGGGCAGCGGCTCGTACTCGACGGAGATCGCGGCGAGCGCGGCGGCGGCCTGGCGCGGGGTCTCGGCGACGACCACGGCGATGGGGTCGCCGACGTGGCGGACGGCGTCGCCGGTGAGGACGGGGCGGGCGCCGGGCAGCCCGTAGGGGTGGGGCGGGAAGTGGCTCTCGACCCCGCCGGGGATCCAGATGCAGGGCAGCGGCATCACGTCGGTGAAGTCGGCGGCGGTGGCGACCTTGAGGACGCCGGGCATCTGTTCGGCGGCCTTGGTGTCGATGGAGAGGAGCCTGGCGTGGGCCACCGGGCTGCCGAGGATCGCCATGTGGGCGGTGCCCGGCAGGTCGATGTCCGCGACGTACGTGGCCTCGCCGCGCAGCAGCTGCGGGTCCTCGCGGGCGTCCATCGGCCGCCCGAGGACGGCGTGCTCCTCGGGCTCCGCGGCGGTCGCGGGCGGTGCGTCCGCCACGGCGGTGGCGTCCTGCACGGCGGTGGCGTCCCGTACCGGTGCTGCGTCCTCCACCGCGGTGGCGTCCCGCACCGGTGCGGTATCCACGGCTGTGGCGCCTTCGACGGCCGTGCCCCCGCCGGTCACGGCGGTCTCCCCCGTCACTGCGGTCATCTCCCTCACCCCTCCCGTCCGGGCGCGCCGGCCGCGGGGGCGGGGGCGCAGGCGCGCTGCACCCCGCGGACCACGCTGTGGTAGCCGGTGCAGCGGCAGAGGTTGCCGGTGAGCCACTCGCGGATCTCGGGCTCGGTGGGCGGCTCGCCGCCGGCGGTGTTCTCGACGAGCTCGCCGAGGGCCATGACCATGCCGGGGGTGCAGAAGCCGCACTGGGTGCCGTGCTCCTGGCGCAGGGCCTCCTGGAGACCGGTCAGCTCTCCGCCGCGCTCCGCCACGCCCTCGATGGTGGCGACCTCGGAGCCGGCGGCCGCGGCGGTCAGGACCAGGCAGCTCTTGACCGACCTGCCGTCGAGCCGGACCACGCAGGTCCCGCACGTGCCGGTGTCGCAGCCGACCTTGGTGCCGGTGAGCCCCAGTCCGTCGCGGAGCCGCTCCACGAGGAGTTCGTTGGGCCGCGCCGTGAACCGCTCCGGTCTTCCGTTCACGTTCAGGTTCAGGTTCAGGTTCAGATCCATGCGAGCGCCTGCGCTTCCGTGAGCGACCGGTTGTAGAGGGGACCGCCGGGCTGCTGGAGCATTCCTCCGGAGTGCAGCGGGCCGGTGTCGACGGGCACGAATCCGAGGTCCGTGATGATGCCCGCGACGATTTCCTTCGCCTTCGCGTCGTCGCCCGCCGTGAAATGGGCCAGCCGCTCGGACGGCTGTCGTCCGGGGGCGGTCCCGGCGACGGCGAGGGTCTCGAAGTACATGGTGTTCAGGGATTTCACGATCCGGGCGCCCGGATACCACTCGGCGACCAGTTCGCTGGAGCCGCGGCCGGTGGGGTCGGCGGCGCCCCCGGGGCCGTTGAAGGCGTTGGTGGCGTCCACCAGGACCTTGTCCTGCACGACGTGCGGGGGCAGCAGCCCCCGCACGGTGGCGAAGGGCACCATCAGCACCAGGAGGTCGGCCTGCCCGGCCGCCTCGACGGGGCGTCCCGCCGCGGCGCCGGGGCCGAGCTCGGCCAGCAGCGGGGCGAGCGATCGCGGCCCGCGCGCGTTGGCGAGGACGACCTGGTGGCCCGCCGCCACGAGGATCCTGGCGAGGGTCGAGCCGATCCGCCCGGTGCCGATGATGCCTGTCCGCATGAGGACTCCTCGATCGGGGGTCCGGCCGGGTGGACCTCAGTCCATTCCGATCCAGACCGACTTGGTCTGCGTGTAGCTCTCCAGGGATTCCGGTCCGCACTCGCGTCCGTAGCCGGAGGCCTTGTAGCCGCCGTAGGGCACGGAGGGGTCGTACTGGTTGTAGCAATTCACCCAGACCGTCCCCGCCTTGATCTGCGAGGCGACCCGGTGGGCCCGCCGCAGGTCCTTGGTGTGGACCCCGGCGGCGAGGCCGTACGCGCTGTCGTTGGCGATGCGTACGGCGTCCTCCTCGGTGTCGAAGGGGATGATCGACAGGACGGGTCCGAAGATCTCCTCCTGGGCGATCCGCATGGAGTTGTCGACTCCGGTGAAGACGGTCGGCAGGAAGTACAGGCCCCTGCTGGAGGCTCCCTCGGGGGTCCAGCCGGCGCCTCCGGTGCGCAGGACCGCGCCTTCCTTCTCGCCGACCTCGATGTAGGAGCTGACCTTGTCGAACTGGCCCTGGTGGGCGAGTGGTCCGAAGAGGGTCCCGGGGTCGCGCGGGTCGCCGGGCTTGAGGTCGGCGGCGCGGCGCACCAGGCGTTCGACCATCTCGTCGTGGATGGGGCGGTGCAGCAGCAGCCGGGAGCCGGCGGTGCAGATCTCGCCCTTGTTGTAGTAGATGCCGAAGAAGGCGAGTTCCTCGGCGGCGTCGAGGTCGGCGTCGGCGAAGACGATGTTGGCGGACTTGCCGCCGAGTTCCATCGTCACCTTCTTCAGGGTGCCGGCCGACTTGCGGATGATCGACTGGCCGACCGCGGTGGAGCCGGTGAAGGCGATCTTGTCGATGCCGGCGTGGCCCGTGAGGGTCTCCCCCAGTTCCACGCCGGGACCGGTGATGACGTTCAGCACCCCGTCGGGGATCTCCGCCTCCTGGAAGAGTTCGGCGATCTTCAGGGCGGTGAGCGGGGTGGCCGGGGAGGGCTTGTGGACGACGGTGTTCCCCGCCGCGAGGGCCGGGGCGATCTTCGTCATCGACAGCAGGAGCGGGAAGTTGAAGGGGGTGATGGCGCAGACCACGCCCAGCGGTTCGCGCAGCGTGTACGCGAGCTGTCCGCCCGCCGGGGCCCGGGAGGACCCGTCGACGCGGGTGACCGCTCCGGCGTAGTAGTGCATCAGCTGGGCGGCCATGGGGGCGTCGACGGTGCTGGAGAAGGCGAACGGCTTGCCCATGTCGACCGTCTCCAGCAGGGCGATCTCCTCCAGGTCCCGCTCGATCAGTTCGCCGACCCGGTTCAGCCGCAGCGCGCGCTCCTGGGCGGAGAGCCGGCTCCAGGGACCTTCCTCGTAGGCCGTGCGCGCCGCGGTGACGGCGGCGTCGGCGTCGGCCGCGGAGGCCTGGGCCACCGGAACGATCTCCTGTCCGTCGATCGGGCTGACGTCCGGTTCGGTACGGCCGTCCCGGGCGGGGATCCATCTGCCGCCGATGAACAGCTTCCCGGGGTTGGCCAGAGGTCGGTCGCTGAGCACGCGCTGGGTCATGGCTGCACCTTCCGGTGTCGCGGGGGCTAGCCCTGGTCGAGCTGCTTCAGGAACGTCTCGGCGAGGGCCTTGGAGGAGTACGGGTTCTGGCCGGTGGTGAGCCTGCGGTCCACCACCACGTGCGAGTCCCAGATCGCTTCGGCCTTCTCGTAGCGGGCGCCGAGCCGGGTGAGTTCGGCCTCCAGGATCAGCGGGAGCCGGCCGGCCATGTTGGTGACCAGTTCCTCGGCGTGCGAGAAGGCGGTCATCCGGTAGCCCTCGAACGGCCAGCGGCCCTCGCCGTCGCGCAGGGACAGGAGCGCGGTGTGACCGTGGCAGACCGTGGCGAGCGGCTTGTCCCGATCGATGGCCCAGCGCAGCAGCTGGGCGAGTTCGTCGGACTTGGGCAGGTCGCCGATGGCCCCGTGGCCGCCGCTGATGTAGATGCCGTCGTAGTCGGCGATGTCCTTCTCGCCGAGGGTTTCCAGGGCGATGGGGTGCTGGAGCTGGGGGGTCTGCCCGATGACGCGGACGTACTCGGCGGCGTTGGCCGCGTCCTCGTCCGGGGAGCCTTCGGGCCGGACCCACCGCAGGAAGCCGGGGTCGATGCTGGTCTGGTCGACCGTGGGCGCCCGGCCCCCGATCGTCGCCACGTCCACGGCGTGGCCGGCGGCCCGGAAAAGGGTATAGGGAACGACGAATTCCTCGGCCCAGAATCCCGAGGGGTGCTGTTCCCCGTCCAGGAGATGAAGCGTGGCCTTTGCCGTCATGACGACGAGAATCTTCATGATTCTCTCCTTGTTCTGGATTCGCTGCCGATTCAACACGCCCCCTTCCAGGGGCGTAAGGGGTGGACGTCAGGCCCGCGATACTTCGTCACGTGCGTCCAACGCCGAGATGATCGCGCGGAATTCACCGACCAGGGGGTGGTCGGGAAGGGCTTCCGCAAATATGCGCTCCCCGTACAGGGTGGCCATTTGTGGCACGTACGGGAGAATTCCGGCCAGCGGAGCCCCGTAGACCTCCTCGGCCCGTCGGCGGACGGTCTCCCGGTCGACGCCCTCGGGGGCCATGCTCAGTACGAGGGCCCGCCGGCAGACCAGCCGCCCGGCCAGGGCGATGGTCTCCTCGACCCCGGAGAGGTCGACGCGGTCCGCCCGCGCCATGATCAGGACGATGTCGGCGCTGCCCATGGCGGTCACCGACTCGTTGTTCAGTCCGGCGTGCGTGTCGAGCAGCAGCACGTCGAGCGCGAACCGCTGCGCCAGCCGGTCGAAGCCCTCCGGGAGCAGCCCCACGTCGTAGCCGGTGGTCATCAGCTCCCGCAGGGCCGCAGTGCCGGACCGGGCCGGTACGACGTACAGCCCGGGCAGGACGGTGCGGCGGGCCGCGGCTTCGATCTCGCAGCGGCCCAGCAGGTAGTCGGCCAGCGAGCCGGGCCCCGGTGCGAGCCCGAACAGCAGGTCGAGGGTCGGCGACTGGAGGTCGGTGTCGACCGCCCCCACCCGCAGTCCCCCGGCGGCCAGCAGGACCGCGAGGTTGGCCAGCACCGAGGTCTTCCCGGTGCCGCCGCGGTGCGAGTGCACCACGATGGTCCGGGTCATCACGCCACCACCCGGTAGCCGTCGCCGGCCACGTGCGGCCCCCGCGCCGCACGTGGCCGGTGCAGGGCCAGCATGGTCACGTCGTCGTGCTGTTCGGCGGTGCCGGTGTGGCGGCGCACGGCCAGGTCCATCCGGTCCACCACGTCACGGCCGCTCGCCGGGGGGCCGGCGAGCAGCTCCAGCATCCGTTCGTCGCCGAGGAAGCTGCCTTCGGGGCAGCGGGCCTCGGGTACTCCGTCGGTGAACACGAACAGGGTGTCGCCCGGGTCCAGCTGGGCGTAGCCCAGGGTGTAGACGCAGTCGGGCAGCACGCCGACGGCCGGTCCCGTCACGTCGAGCGGCCGGGGCAGGGCGCCCTCGCCGGAGAGCAGCAGCGGCGGGTTGTGGCCGCCGTTGATGTAGACGAGGCTGCCGGTGAGCGGGTCCAGGACGCCGAAGAAGAGGGTGGCGAAGTAGCCCTGGCGCAGGTGGTTGCGGGTGAGGTAGCCGTTGGTGGCGGTGACCGCGTTGAGCAGCGGGGTGGCGCCGACGACCGGGGTGCGGCGGCTGCCGCCGGTGCGGCCGGCCGCCATCAGGTGCTGGAGTCCGCTGTTCTCGGCGGTGTGGCGCAGCAGGGAGCGGATCAGGGCCATGAAGAGGGCGGCGCCGACGCCCTTGTCGCAGACGTCGGCGACGACGACGGCGAGGCGCCGGCCCCGGGAGAGTTCGAAGACGTCGTAGAAGTCCCCGGCGACCTGACGGGCGGGGCGGAAGCGCACGTCGATCTCCCAGCCCTCGGGGACGGGCAGCGATTCGGGCAGGAAGCCGGCCTGGATCTCGCGGCCGATCTCCAGTTCCTTCTCGTATCCCATGAGTTCGGCGCGGGCGTCGGCCTCGCGCAGGGTGCGGCCCAGTCCGGCGCGCTCGGAGCAGCTGTGCAGCCGGGCCCTGACGAGGGCGGGCAGGAAGGGCGGGACGAGGTAGTCGTGGCCGAGGGTGACGTGCCGCTCCAGTGCGTCGAAGGCCGTGACGGTCCAGACGACCACGACGGGGGCTCCGGCCCGGCGGCGCAGCCGGCGTACGGCGCTGCGCACCGCTTCCCCGTCGGCCTCGGCGGGGGCGAGCAGCACGTCGGCGGGAGGCAGGGCCTCCAGTCGGCCGAGCAGCAGCTCGGACAGCGTGCGGGTGACGAGTTCCGCGTCCATCAGCCGCAGTGCTTCGAGCAGTTCGGCGGGTGGCGGCGGGTTCGCGTCGAGGATGATCACGGTGGTGGAGGGCATGCGTCCGTCCCCTCGGCCTTGACGGTCAGCGTGCTGATGTTGCGGCCGTCCCTGCGGGCGTAGGCGTACGTGTCCACGCTGGTCAGGGCCAGGTGGATGCCGAGGCCGCCGACCCGCCGCCGTTCCGGGGGGATCCCGGGGGCGGGGGGCAGGCGGCCTTCGACCGGGTCGAACGCGGGGGCGGTGTCCTCGATGACGATCCGCACCCCGTCGGGACCCGAGCGGCCGCGGACGGTGATCCGTCCGTCGCCGCCCCGGTACCCGTGCATCACGATGTTCGTGGCCAGCTCGTCCACCGCCAGCCGGATCCGGTACGCGGCCCCTTTGCCGAGGCCCGCCCGGCCGGCCAGCAGCAGGACGAACGCGGCGATCTCGCCCAGTGCCCCCACGGTGGCGGGCACCTCCAGTACGGCGGGCTTCCTCGCCAGTCCGACCATCTCACTCACCGCGCGGGCGGCAGCGGTGCTCAGCCATCGGACAGCTGGATGCTGCGGTCGAGGCCCGCCGTGCGGATGGTCCGGGAGACGGGCTCGATGGCTCCGACCACCTTGATGGTGACGCCGGAGCCCACCTTCTGCTGGGCGAAGACCAGGGAGCGCAGCCCGGCGCTGGCCATGTAGCCGACCCCGGCCATCCTGATCTCGACGGTGCCGGTGCCGTGGCCGGCGGCCTTCTCGATCGTCTGGTGGAAGTCGGGGGCGGTCTTCGCGTCCAGCTCGCCCGTCAGTTCGATCACGGTGGTGTCGCCCTCGATGCTCAGGGACACGGAAAGCGGCATGTCAGGTCTCCTTCGGTCGGGGCGGCTCAGTCGTCCCGGGGGTCGGGGTCGTTCGCGCGGCCGACCAGGATCACGACCGAGCGCGGGCCGATCAGGTACTTGCCGGCGTTGTCCAGCTCCTGTTCGGTACCCGGGGTGCGGATGTCGTGCGGCGCCTCGGCGCCGGTGTCCGCGAACAGGTGCCAGCTGCGGCCGCCGGGCAGCGCGGGCAGTTCCAGGTCGTGCGGCTCCCAGTGGGAGTTCATGGCCACGTAGACCACGTCCTCGTCGCCGACGCCGCAGCGGGCCACCGCCAGCAGCCGGCTCTCCGCCGACCAGTCGGGCTGCCAGGCCCGCTCCCCGTGCCAGCTGATGTCCGGCAGGCCCAGGCTGTCGCGCAGCCGGCCGGTGGGGTGCGAGGTGGAGCGCAGCTCGCGGTGGCGCCCCCGGAAGCCGATCATCTCCCGGGTGAACCGGAGCAGTTCGGCGTTCTCGTCGACCTGGTCCCAGTCGAACCAGGAGAGCTCGTTGTCCTGGCAGTACGTGTTGTTGTTGCCCTGCTGGGTCCGCGCGACCTCGTCCCCGGCCAGCAGCATCGGGATGCCCTGGCTGGTGAAGAGGATCGCGAGGGCGTTCTTCATCTGGCGCAGCCGCAGCGCGTTCACCCCGGGGTCGTCGGTGGGCCCCTCCGCGCCGCAGTTCCAGCTGGCGTTGTCGTTGCCGCCGTCGTTGCCGCCCTCGCCGTTGGCCTCGTTGTGCTTGTCGTTGTACGAGACCAGGTCGGCCAGGGTGAACCCGTCGTGCGCGGTCAGGAAGTTGACGGAGGCCGAGGTCCCGCGGCTGGAGTAGAGGTCGGGCGAGCCCGCGATCCGGGTCGCCAGCTCTCCGGTGACCCCGGGGTCGCCCTTGAGGAAGCTGCGGACGGTGTCGCGGTACTTGCCGTTCCACTCCGCCCAGCGGCCGTAGGCCGGGAAGTTGCCGACCTCGTAGAGGCCGCCCGCGTCCCAGGCCTCGGCGATGAGCTTGGTGTGCCGCAGGACCGGGTCGAAGGCGAGCAGTTCCAGCAGGGGCGGGTTGGGCAGCGGGGTGCCGTCCGCGGACCGGCCCAGGATGGCGGCGAGGTCGAAGCGGAAGCCGTCGATGTGGTAGTCGGCGACCCAGTGGCGCAGGCAGTCGAGCACGAAGTTGCGCACGACGGGGTGGTTGCAGTTGACCGTGTTGCCCGTGCCGCTGAAGTTGAAGTAGTACCCCTCCGGCGTGAGCATGTAGTACGTGGCGTTGTCGAGGCCCTTGAAGGAGATGGTCGGGCCCAGCTCGTTGCCCTCGGCGGTGTGGTTGAAGACGACGTCGAGGATGACCTCGATGCCGGCCGCGTGCAGGTCCTTGATCAGGGTGCGGAACTCGTCGCCCTGCATCCCGTAGCGTCCGGTGGCCGCGTAGCCGGCCTTCGGAGCGAAGAAGGAGACGGTGTTGTAGCCCCAGTAGTCGTAGAGCTTCTCGCCGGTCTCCGGGTTGCTGCGCGGGTTGTCGCTCTCGTCGAACTCGAAGACGGGCAGCAGCTCGATGCAGTTGACCCCGAGCTCCTTCAGGTACGGGATCTTCTCGCGCAGCCCCGCGAAGGTGCCGGGGGCGGTGACCTGCGAGGAGGGGTGGCGGGTGAAGCCGCGCACGTGGGTCTCGTAGACGACGAGGTCCTCGGCGGGGATCCGCAGCGGGGTGTCGTCGCCCCAGTCGAAGTCCTGGAGGCAGACCCGCGAGCGGTACTGGTAGCCGCGGCTGCGGTCCGGTTCCACGCCCCACACGTCGCGGCCGGCGATCAGCCGGGCGTAGGGGTCGGAGAGGACCTGCCGGGCGTCGAAGCGGTGTCCGGTGGCCGGGTCGAAGGGTCCGTCGGCCCGGTAGCCGTACTCGATGTTCTCGTGGTCGAGGCCGAAGACGGTCATGGCGAAGACGCTGCCCGTGCGGAATTCCTCGGGGAACTGCAGCTCGGCCATCGGCTCGGGCTCGCCGCGCTTGAAGATGACCAGGGTCATGGAGGTGGCCTGGTCGGAGAAGACGGAGAAGCTGACCCCGCCCGGGACCACGTTGGCCCCGAACGGGAACGGCTTGCCGGCGCGGACGCGGTACCCGCCCACCTCGTGGGTCGGGTACGCGTCCACCCGCAGCACCTGGTCGGAGGAGGTCTCGCTCATCGCGCGACCTTGGCCCTGGCCGCGGCGGCCGCGGCCTCGCCGGTCTCGAAGAAGTCGAGGAAGCCGGTGGCCGACATGACGAACCGGACTTCCTCGCTCACCCCGTACAGGGTGACCGCGACGCCGACGTGCTGCGCCTCCCGGTAGATGACGAGCAGGGTGCGCAGGCCCGCGCTGGACACGTAGGTGACGGCGGTCAGGTCGATGCGCAGCGGCCGGCCCTCGCGGACCAGCGGCAGGAGTGCCTGGAGCAGGGCACCGGAGGTCTCGCTGTTGATCTCGCCGGTGGCGACGAGCACGGTGCCCGACTTGTTCCGGCGTTCCTTGACGGTCAGAGTCATTGCATTCCCCTCGTGTTGGGGCGCCCCCCGTTGAGCGCTACTTCTGGTTCACCGGCCGGAGCCGGACCTTGACCTTGACCCGTCCCTGGACGTCGGGGAGGTGGACGGTCAGCTCGTCCGCGTCGAATTCCTCGTACGGCTTCTCGTCGATCTCCACGGACGCGATCCGCACCGAGCCCGCGGGCAGCAGGTCGGGCGAGACGCGCAGGGTCCGGCCGGGCAGGTCGGTCGGGTCGGGCTGGAAGTGGAAGTCCATCTCCCGGCCGTTGACGAGCAGGTTGTTGTAGACGGCGGCGAGGTAGCAGAGCTCCGCCGAGTGGTACATGGACATCGAGTGGCTGCCCTTGAGCCGCTCGGTGCCGAGCAGGTACGGCGTGCCGCTGGCGAGCACGTTGAAGTACACGGCTCCCTCGTCGTGGTCGAGGAAGAAGGTGTTGTAGAAGGCCTGCGCCTGCCGGGCCTCGCGCAGGTTCGCGTCGCCGCCGACCGTGCCGCCCAGGATGAGGTAGGCGAGGATCGCCTGTTCCTGCTGCCACCAGGCCTTGCGGTCGTGCCAGGCGAAACGATACGTCTCCTCGTCCCCCCGCTTCACCCGCTCCACCACGTCGTACCAGCCGCCCCGCTGGACGTCGCTGCCGACGGCCGGCATGATCTGGCCGATCTTCCGGGCCAGCTCCTCGTACGCCGGCTTGGCCTTCAGGGAGTTCATCCGCATCAGGTTCCAGGCGATCTTGAGGTTGTGCCCGACGACCGCGCGGTTCTGCTGCCAGCTGTGCGCGGTGTCGTGCGACCAGTCGCGGAAGAAGCGCTCCTGGACGAACGGGCTGTTCTCGTAGTCCGGGAACCGGTCCGCGATGGTGTCGAAGGTGTACTCCAGGAAGTCGGCGTACTTCTGCTCGCCGGTCGCCAGGTACAGGTTGATCAGGTACGCGGGCGCGTGGTCGCCGACCGAGTTCCAGTTCTTGCGCTCGGCGTTCTCGCCCAGCGACTCGTGGTCGGGGCTGAAGAGGATCGGGTCGATGTGCGAGTAGTAGCCGCCCTGCTCCTCGTCCTTGAAGAACTTGTCGAAGAGCCGGATGGTGGCGTCCGCGTCGTTCCTGATCCGGGCGTCACCGGTGACCCGGTAGGTCTGGATGGGGCCGGCCAGCGCGTAGATCTGCTCGTACATCGGGATCGCGTCGTAGTCGTCGGAGAACTCCGAGGTGAACAGCTTGCGCTCGCTGTCCCCGTCGACGCTGATGCCGTGGTACCAGAAGACCACGTCCTCCTCGGTGTCGACGACCCGCATGTGCTTGCGCAGGTACTCGGTGCCGCGCTCGGCGATCTCCAGGTACTCGTCCTTGCCGGTCAGCAGGTAGGCCGAGGCCATGCCGTAGACCAGCCGGGAGATCGTGTCGGTCTCCTGGACGTGGCTGGCGGTCTTGTCCCCGCCGAGACGGATCTCGGTGCGGTACTGCGTGAAGTCCACCGGCCCGTCGCCGAACTGGGCCCGCTTGTAGAAGTCGGCCAGCGACTCGATCTGCTTGATCCACCAGCCGGTCTCCTCGAACCGGTAGTCCTCGGCCCCGCGGCCCAGGAACACCAGCCGCTTGGCCTCGAACTTCCCCTCCCCCTCGGGGTAGTGGACCCCGTAGACGAAGAGGAAGCGGCCCGGGGAGAGCATCTCGTCGATGTGCCCGGAGGCGTCGATGTACGGCTCGTCCAGGTTGCGCACCAGCTCGGCGCTCGGGTCGCCGGCGAGCGAGACCTCGAACTCGCGCTCGTCCGCGGTCTTCAGGCGCAGCAGCCGCGCCCCGGAGTCGAAGCGGACGACGTAGCCCGCGATCGTGTCGGAGAAGGAGAAGCCGGGCGTGCTCGCCATGTCATGCACCGTCCTTGTCGTATGAGCGGTCGTCCTCGAATCCCTGGCTGACCTCGACGATCACCCCGTCGGGATCGCGGACCCACACGGTCCGCCACCCGCAGACGAAGTCGTCGAAGTCCAGCGGCCCCAGGGTCACCTCGGCCGCGTCGCCCAGCTCCGCGAGGAACGCGTCGACGCTGTCGGTCTGGAAGGCCAGGTGCCGTATCCGGCCCGGGGCCGGCGGGCCGTCCTCGTGCGCCGTGCGGGCCGGCTCGGCTCCGGCCGCGAAGAGCTCCAGGTACGCGTCCCCCTTGCGCAGGAACACGATCCGCTCCTCCCCGAGGTCGACCACCCGGGCCCGGGTGAAGCCGAAGTGGCGGGTGTAGAACTCCTCGGTGGTCTTCTGGTCCGTGCAGTTGAGGCCCACGTGCGACCAGACCATCGCGCCGCCCGTCGCGCCGCCCGTCCCGCCCGCCATCAGCCGGCCCTCCGGCCCCGCCCGGCGGCGAGCAGCTCGATGATCCGGCGGGCGAAGAGGTGGTGGTGGGCTCCGGTACGGCCGGTGACCAGGTCCCCGTCCACCACCACGTCCTCGTCCACGTACTCGGCGCCCATGTTGCGGATGTCGCCGATGAGGTTGTTGTGGCAGACGACCTTGCGGCCGCGCACCTTGCCCGGGATCGAGGACGCCAGCCACATGCCGTGGCAGATGATCCCCTTGAGCACCGTGGGCTCCTCGAACGCCCGGCGCAGCAGCTCCGTCGCCGGGGCCGGTACGTCCACGTCCTCGGTGTAGCGCAGCCGGTCGGCGACCATGCCCGAGGGCACGATGAGCGCGGAGTAGCCGCGCAGCTCCTCGTCGGCCAGCCCCTCCAGGGAGCGGTCGGCGGTGAAGGGCGCCCGGTACTCGTGCCCGGTGAAGGTGAGGGAGTCGTTCCCCCACAGCCGGGTCAGGAAGTCGACCCGGGCGCCCTCCTCCGCGAACCGGCGCTGGTAGTAGAAGATCTCGGGCTCGTAGAAGTCGCTCTCGACCAGGACCGCGATCCGGGTCCCCGACAGCGCGCCCTCGCGCAGGACCACGTCAGGCACGGGATTCCCCCCTGTTCCGGCCTCCGATGAAGTCCGCCGCTCGTTCGGCGATCATCGCGATGGCGGTGTGGCAGTTGCCCGACGGGACGGCGGGCATCACGCTCGCGTCGACGACGCGCAGGTTGCGCACGCCGTGCACCCGCAGCTCCGGGTCCACGACGGAGAGGTCGTCGACGCCCATGCGGCAGGAGCCGGCCTGGTGGTGGTAGCTCTCCGCCTTCTGCCGCACGAAGGTCCGCAGCTCCTCGTCCGAGGCGTACCCCGGCCCCGGCTGGAGCTCCTGCTTGTACCAGGGCGAGAAGGCGGAGGTCGCGAAGAGCTCCCGGGCGGTCCTGACGCCCTGCACCATCCGCTCCAGGTCCCACCGGTCGCCCAGGTAGTTCGGGTGGATCAGCGGGTGGGCCAGCGGATCGGCGCTCGCGAGCCTGATCCAGCCCCGGGAGACCGGGCGCACGACGCCGGGCAGGATGGACACCGTGTTCGGGTGGTCCTGGCCGACGATCACGTCGAACGGGACGTGGACGAAGGCGATCTGCAGGTCCGGGGCCGGCAGACCGGGCCGCGAGGACAGGAACAGAGCGCTCTCGGAGAGGTTCTGCGCGGGCGGCGGCAGTTCCTGGGTCACCTCGGCCATGAGCCCGGTCAGCACGTGGTTGTGGAAGTTCTCGCCGACTCCGGGCAGGGCCGCGGTGACCTCGATGCCGTGCTCGCCCAGCTGCTCGGGGTGCCCGATCCCGGAGAGCAGCAGCAGCTTCGGGGACTCGATCGCCCCGGCGGCCACGATCACCTCGCGCCGGGCCCGTACGGTGTGCCGTCCGGGCGCCGCCGCCCGGCTGTGGCCGTCGCGCACGGTGCGGCCCGGGATCTGCTCCGGAGCCCGGAGCTGTTCGTACTCGACGCCGGAGCAGGTGTCCCCGTCGAAGAGCAGCCGGGTGGTCTGGGCGCTGGTGCGCAGGGTCAGGTTGGGCCGTTCCAGCGCCGGTTCCAGGTAGGCGGCCAGGGTGCCCTGGCGGCGGCCGTCGGCCACGTCGATGTGGTGCCAGCCGGTGCCGAAGAGACCGCGCCGGGGGCCGTCGGTGTTGAAGTCGGCGATCTCCCGGTGGCCCAGTTCGACGGCCGCGTCGATGAAGGCGCGGGAGACCGGGTTGGGGCCGTGCAGGCCGGCGTTGGTGACCCGCTGCGGGCCGTCGGTGCCGGTGGTGGGCGCGGTGGGGTCCTCCTGGCCCTCCAGCAGGGCGAAGTACGGGAGCACGTCCTCGTACGCCCAGCCGGCCGCGCCCTGGTAGGCCCAGTTGTCGAAGTCCGAGGCGTGGCCCCGGACGTGCATCATGATGTAGAGGTTGCTGCTGCCGCCGGGGGCCTTGCCGCGCGGTTCGTACGTACGGCGCCCGCCCAGGCCCGGCTGCGGGACGCTGGTGTAGCCCCAGTCGACGGGCCCGCCCAGCAGCTTGTACCAGGAGGACGGGTCGTCCACCTCGGGCGGGATCCGGGAACCGCCCGCCTCCAGGACCAGGACCGAGACGTCCGGGTCCGCGGAGAGGCGGTTCGCGAGGACGCTGCCGGCGGTGCCGGAGCCGACGATCACGTAGTCGTACTGCTCTGTGGCCACGGGTGCGTTCCTCCCCCCTCAGTCCTGGCCCAGCACCTGGAAGGGGACGGTGTCGTGGTAGTTCGCCATGTAGGCGATGCGTCCGTCCACGATCCGGAAGAAGTTCATGACCTCGGCCTCGATCGCCTCGCCGGAGGCGCTGACGGCGGTGAGGTGGGAGACGGCGGCGGCCTTCTCCCCGTCGACGAGGAAGTGCACGGGCTCGTTGCGGAAGACCCGGTACATGGTCCCCATGCCCTTCATCATCGAGCGCAGGGTCTCCAGGCCCTCGATGTGTCCGGCCAGCTGCTCGTCCATGACCTGGTCCTCGGCGAACAGGTCGCACCAGCGGTCCCAGTCGCCCGCGTTGGCATACTCGTAGTACCTGGTGAGGATCGTTCGGGCGTCGTCCGTCGCGCTCACTGCAGTCATCCCCCTATCGGTCCCTGCGGGTTCCGTCCGGCGCGAAGGGCGCCCAGAACTGGCTGAAGGCGGAGGCGGTGTCGCCGAAGAGCCCGTCGCGGCCCTCGACGATCCGGCCGTCCCGCCAGCGCATGAAGTGGAAGACCGGGTAGTCCATCCGCTCGTACGGGGTGGTGCTCGCCGGGTCGGCGCCGTCCCGCAGCGCGACGTTGCGGCACACGTCGGCGCTGCAGTCCTCGCCGACCAGGACAGCCTCCAGGTCCATCCGGAAGGTGCCGCCCGTGAGCTTGTGGGTCTGCCCCATCAGCTCCAGGAAGGCGTCGAGGCTCTCGTACCAGCCGGCGAGGGGGTGGTTGCCCGGCACCAGCCAGCGCAGGTCCTCGGAGTAGTACTCCAGGATGCGGGCCCGGTCTCCGGAGCCGAGGGCGCGGTAGGCGGCCTCGACCCGCTCGCGGGTCACTTCGCTCATCGTGGCCGTCCTCTCAGAGCGAGACCGAACCGGGCATCGGCGTGAGGTCGTTGACGGTGTACTGCTTGATCAGCGGCCCGTCCGGGCCGGCCACCACGGTCCAGGTCTGGTCGGCGTCGAAGCCACCCCACTGGCTGCGGGCGGCCGGCGCGTCCCAGATCTTGAACTGCCAGTTGACGATGACCCGGACGACGGCCCGGTCCCCCTCGACGACCGGCTCCACCTTGGTGACCGTGTGCACCTCGTCGAAGAACCGGTTCGTGACGGCGTCGTACCAGCGGGCGAAGCCCCGGTGTCCGAGGAAGGTGTCCTCGGGGACCTTGAGCTCCAGGTCCTCGGTGATGAGGGCGAGGACCTGCTCCAGCGGGAGGTGGCGGTCCAGGGCCACGTACCAGTTCTCGGCGAAGGCGCGGATCGCGTCCTCGGTCAGCCGCTCGGCGGGCATGCGGTCTCCTCCTGTCCGTACGGGATGGCTGTGCTGGTCGGTCAGATCTGGACGTCGACGAGGTACGGGCCGGGATGGGCCAGCATCCGGTCGACCGCGGCGGCCGCCTCGTCCGGCTTCTCCACCCGCGTCCCGTCGGCGCCCAGCGCCCGGGCCAGCCCCGCGAAGTCGATCTCGGGGCGGGAGAGGTCGAAGGAGCCCGGGAAGGGGTGCTCGGCGATGTCCCGTTCCCGCCAGTACTGGGCGATGTTGTCGTCGAGCAGCCGGTACTTGCGGTTGTTGCAGACCACGAACTTGGCGTCGATCCCGTACCGGGCGGCCGTCCACAGCGCCTGGTGGGTGTACATCGTGCCGCCGTCGCCCGCGAAACCGACCACGAGCCGGTCCGGGTGGGCGAGCTTGGCGCCGACCGCTCCCGGGAAGCCCACGCCCAGCGATCCGCCGCGGGTCAGGTGGTAGTCGCCGGGCCGCTCCGGCGGCAGGTACCGGGTCACCAGCGGCGAGGTGGTCAGCGCCTCGTCGAAGACGATCAGGTCCCGCCCGGTGCGCTCGGCCAGCGTCCGCAGGAAGACGGCCATCGGCGTGCCGTCGTCGTCCGTCGCGAGGTCCGCACGGGCCCGCTCCCGGGTCCGTACGTCCAGCCGCGCCGCGGCAGCGGCCCGCTGCGCCGGGGTCAGCCGCTGCTCCAGTACGCCGGCCAGCGCGCGCAGCGCCTGGCGCGGATCGGCGGCCAGCCCCAGGTCCACGGGGTGGTTCTTGGCGATCTCGTAGGCGTTCAGGTCGATGTGCACGACCTTCGCGCCCGGCCGGAAGGGGTTCTCCAGCTCGGGGAACACCTCCGGGAAGACGTAGGTGCCCACGATCAGCACCGCGTCCGCGTTCCCGACCAGCTCCTTGCTGTGCGGGCCGAACATGTGGCCCGTCTGGCCGCGCCGCAGCGGGTGCGAGGCGGCGATGTTCACCTCGGAGGAGTCGACCTCGAAGACGTCGGCGCCCAGCAGTTCGGCGACGGAGACGAGTGCGGCCTGCGCCCCGGAGAGCGCCACCCCGTCCCCGACCAGGACCACCGGCCGGGCGGCGCCGGCGAGCAGTGCGGCCGCCCGGCCCACCGAGGCGGGCGAGGGGGCCACGTCGGTGAGCGGCACCGTGGCGGGCAGCACGGGCTCGGAGTTGAGCTCGTCCAGCACGTCCATGGGCAGTGCCACGAAGACGGGGCCGCGCGGCGGGGTGAGGGCGATCTTCACGGCCCGCCGCACCGTGCGCAGCACGGACCGCGGGTCGGTCACCCGGGTCGCGTACTTGGTGACGGGCCTGGCCATGGCCACCAGGTCGCAGGCCATCTGCGCGTCCATGGCGTCGTAGCGCACCCCGGCGTCACCGGCGACCACGACGAGCGGGGTGTGGCCGCGCAGCGACTGGTAGAGCATGCCTATGCCGTTGCCCAGGCCCACACCGGAGTGCAGCTGGAGCAGGGCCGCGCCGCCCGTGGCGCGGGCGTAGCCGTCCGCGATGCCCGCGGCCACGGTCTCCTGGAGCGCGAGGACGTAACGGAAGTCCGCCGCCGCGTCCACCGCGTCGAGGAATCCCTGTTCCACCGTTCCCGGATTTCCGAACATCACCTTCAGGCCGTCGGCCTTGAACTGCTCGATCAGCCTTTCCCGGCCGGGAGTCGCTTCGGCGTTCACGGTATTCCCCCTTTTCCTCCCGTGGTTCGCGGAATTACCAGCCGTAGCGGGTGAGGCCGTCTTCCAGGACTTCCACGATCTTCTGCCCGGTGAGGTAGGAGTCCGGGGTCGAACGTCCCGTCACGAAGGGGTAGTCGACGATCACGGAGACCGGCTTGCCGAAATTCCCGTGATAGGCGCCGCGCGGGCCCGTGGCATCGCGCAGGATGTACTCCAGCGGGTACGGGGGCGGGCCCATGTTGAAGTCGGTACCGAGGAATCCGGTGCCGTCCTTGTAGTCGTACTCCTTGCAGTGGCCGGTCACGTGCTTGCCCCAGACGATGCTCTTGCGGTCGTCCCAGTCCCGGGCGAAGGCCAGGCAGGCGACCCCGTAGCACTCGGCGGCCACGACCTTGCCGGCCTTCTCGAAGGCCAGGATCAGGGCGTGCACGCGCTCGTTGTTGGCGAGGTCGGCGATGGGGCCGCTGCCGCCGACGATGAGGATCGCGTCGAAGTCCGCGATGTCGGCGTCGAGCTTGTCCAGGTCGCGGTGGTACTGCTCCAGCTTGCGCAGATAGCCCTCGTCGCTCGTGTACGGGCGCTCGGGCACCCAGGCCTCGATGTCGAGCGGCGAGTCGAGCCGGCTCGACTGCTCGAACTCGCGGCCCAGCCGGGCGTTCTCCTCGGTGGTCACCGAGCGGCCCAGCGGGGGGTCGATGTAGTGCGCGTCGAGGCTCGGCGGAAGTGCGTGGGCGCGCTTTCCGGTCGGCGTGGCGAATACGGTCTCATAGCCCCGCTCATCGAACTTCGATACGGGACCGATCAGTTCCTCGGCCCAGTAACCGTGTTCGGAGACAATGACCAGAATCTTTCTGCTCACAGATTCCTCCAGGCGCCGCCTGTTGTCGTTGGCGTCCCCCACACTGCGTGCGCCCGGTGCCCGCGTCAAAGGGCCCGAATGCGACTTCGTGAGGTAGCGGGCAAGGTGGTCCGGGCACCTCACGTAGTCGTCCCGCGAGGTCATGAAGTACCCGCCGGACTTCCTGACCTCGGCCGGATCGATGAACCTTTCCCGGATCCCCGACTTATGGTCTGGACGCGCCGTGGGCCCCGGGCGGGCCGGGGGCACGAGTGCGCGAGGAAAGGGACGGGGACGATGACGATGGACCTGTTGTGCACGCACGTCGACCGGATACGTCCGGTGAGGGCCGGCTCCGAGGGCTGTGAGGAGTGCCTGCGGTCCGGTGACAGCTGGGTGCACCTGAGGATGTGCCTGAGCTGCGGGCACGTCGGCTGCTGCGACTCGTCGAAGAACCGTCACGCCACACGGCACTACCGGACCACCGATCACCCCATCGCGGCCTCGCACGAGCCCGGCGAGGACTGGGCCTGGTGCTACGCCGACAAGCTGATGCTGGACCCGGCGTGAGCGCGGCCCGGGACGGCGCCACCGCCCCCGCCACGCCCGCCCCCGCCACCACTGCCTCCCCCGCCACCCCCTCCTCCCCCACCACCGCCGACACCCCGGCCGGCGCCGGGGCGGCCGCCGAGCGCGCGGAGAGCCGCAAGCCGGTCATCCTGGCCGTGGACGACGACCCGCAGGTGCTGCGGGCCGTCCGCAGGGACCTGCGCAGCGCCTACGGCGACCGCTACCGGGTGCTCGGCGCCTCCTCCGCGGCCGACGCCCTGAAGATCCTGGACTCCCTCGACGAGCGCGGTCACGACCCGGCCCTGTTCCTCGTCGACCAGCGGATGCCCGACGTGACCGGCGTGGAGTTCCTGCTGGAGGCCGTCAGCCGGTTCCCGGACGCGCGCCGGGTCCTGCTCACGGCGTACGCGGAGACCGACGCCGCGATCACCGCCATCAACCGGGTGCGGCTGGACTACTACCTGCTCAAGCCCTGGGACCCGCCCCACGAGCGGCTCTTCCCGGTCCTGGACGACCTGCTCTCCGACTGGCTGGCCACCTACCGGCCGGCGTACGACGGGATCATCGTCGCGGGACACCTGGTCTCCCCCGGCACCCACGCCGTCCGGGACTTCTTCACCCGCAACGGGCAGCCGTTCCGCTTCCTGAACGTCGAGCGCGACCCCGAGGCCCTGACGGTGATCGCCGCCGCGCAGGCGGACGCCGCGCTCCCGCTGGTGCGCTTCCCGGACGGATCGGTGCTCTCGGCCCCGAGCGACACCGAGCTGGCCCGGCGCCTCGGCCTGGCCACGACCGCCTCCCGCCCGCACTACGAGTGCGTCATCGTCGGAGCCGGGCCCGCCGGGCTCGCCGCCGGGGTGTACGCGGCCTCCGAGGGCCTGTCCACGCTGATGCTGGACTCTCGCGCCCCGGGCGGTCAGGCCGGCACCTCCAGCCTGATCGAGAACTACCTCGGCTTCCCCTCGGGCCTCTCCGGCGGCGACCTGACCCGCCGGGCCACCATCCAGGCCGCACGGTTCGGCGCCGAGATCCTGCACCCCGTCGAGGTGGTCTCCCTGACCCGGGACGACCCGGCGAAGATCCTGACCCTGTCCGACGGTACGGAGATCAGCGCCGAGACGGTGCTGCTGGCGACCGGGGTCTCGTACAACCGGCTGGACGCCCCCGGCGCGGACCGGTTCGAGGGCGCGGGGCTGTACTACGGCGCGGCCACCACGGAGAGCTCGGCCTGCATCTCGCAGCAGGTGTTCATCGTGGGCGGCGCCAACTCGGCCGGGCAGGCCGCCGTCCACTTCGCCAAGTACGCGGCCCGCGTGACCATCCTGGTCCGCGCCGCCTCCCTGGACGCGAGCATGTCCCGCTACCTGATCGACGAGATCGAGCGGACCCCGAACATCGAGGTCCGGGTGCGCACGACGGTGGTGGCGCTGGACGGCGACGAGCACCTGGAGCGGATCACCCTGCACGACGGCGACACCGGTGCGGACACGGTCACCCCGGCCCGGTTCATGTTCACCTTCATCGGCGCCCGCCCGCACACCGACTGGCTGGCCGGGGTGGTGGAGCGCGACGAGTACGGCTTCGTCCTCACCGGTTCCGACCTGATCGCCAACGGCGGCGAACTCCCGGCGGAGTGGAGCCTGGAGCGCGCCCCCTACCCGCTGGAGACCAGCGTCCCCGGGGTCTTCGCGGCGGGCGACGTACGGGCCCACTCGGTCAAGCGGGTCGCCTCGGGCGTCGGCGAGGGCGCCATGGCGGTGTCGCTGATCCACCGCTACCGCTCGATGGGCTGAGAGCGAACGGCCGAACCCTTGCGATCAAGAGGAGAGCGGATGCAACGTTGATTACATGATTACAGCCGAACAGAGCGAGAAGCTCCGCGCGTGGTTCGCCGAGCGCCTGCCGGTGGACGTCTACGAGTCCCTCGTCTCGGTCACCGTCGACCGGGAGGAGATCACGGTCGTCGGCACCGCCCCGGCGGCCGAGTCCGTCAAGGAGTTCCGCGAACGCACCCGCGAACAGCGCATCGAGGTCGCCCGGGAGGCGGAGGAGCTCTACCGCCGCAAGGTCGCCTGGGGCGTGCGCTCGGGTGAGGAGACCACCCTCTTCACCCACCTCGCCGTCCCCGTCATGACCCGGCTGCGCCAGTCCGAGCGCCAGGTGCTCGACACCCTCGTCGCCGGGGGCGTGGCGCGCAGCCGGGCGGACGCCCTGGCCTGGTGCGTCCGCCTCGTCGGGAGCAACACCGACACCTGGCTCGCCGAGCTGCGGGAGTCCCTGGACAGGGTGCGGCAGGTCCGCGCCGAGGGCCCGGACATCCAGAAGTCTGAGTCCGAGTAGGGGAACCCCTCGCCGGGCACGCATGATCCCGGAAGGGTAGCCGGGACCACCTGATCCCAGGGAGAGGCACGCACACCATGACCACGACCGTCGAGTACATCCGCTACCGGATCGCCTCGCAGGACCAGAAGGCGTTCGAGGAGGCGTACGCGAGGGCCGCCGAGGCCCTGGCCGCCTCGCCCGAGTGCATCGACTACGAGCTGGCCCGCTGCGAGGAGGAGAAGGAGCGCTACATCCTCCGCATCCGCTGGACCTCGATCGACGACCACCTGAACGGCTTCCGCAAGGGCGAGCACTTCCCGGCGTTCTTCGGCGCGATCCGCCCGTACGTGACGGCCATCGAGGAGATGCAGCACTACCTCGTGACCGGTGTGGCCGGTCCGGGAAAGGCCGCCGGTCAGTCATGAGCACCACGCCCACGATCTACGAGTGGATGGGCGGCGCGGAGGCCATGCGCCGCCTCACCGACGTCTTCTACGCGCACGCCCTGCAGGACGAGATCCTGGCCCCGGTCTTCGCGGGCATGGACTCGGAGCACCCCCAGCACGTCGCCGTCTGGCTGTCGGAGGTCTTCGGCGGCCCGGCGGAGTACTCGGCGCACCACGGCGGTCACCAGCACATGGCCACCAAGCACCTGGGGCGCGGCATCACCGAGAAGCAGCGCCGCCGCTGGGTGGACCTGCTGCTGGACACGGCCGACGAGGTCGGCCTCCCGACGGACCCGGAGTTCCGGGCGGTGTTCGTCTACTACATCGAGTGGGGCACCCGGATGGCCCTGATCTACTCGGGGCCCAACCCGCCGCCGGTGGACGCGGCGAAGATCCCGGTCTGGTCCTGGGGCCAGACCCCGCCGTGGGTCCCCAAGACCCCGGCGAACGGGTAACCACCGTGGGGGCGGCCGGGGCCGCCCCCACGGGCGTTCCCGGGCTCCGGGGCCCTCAGTCCTCGCCGGGTCGACTCCGGGGCCCTCAGTCCTCGCCGGGTCCCGGGCGCGCGGCCCGGGACGGCGCCCCGTCCGGAGCGGACCCGGCCAGCAGCACCCTCAGCGGCGCGGCCCCCTCGGCCTCGCGCCAGAAGTCCACGGCCTCCTCCAGGACCTCCCGCAGCGTCTCCCAGTCGTCCGGCCGCTCGGCCGCGTACCCGCGCCAGGAACCGACCACGAGGAGCCTCCCGGGTGCCGGCGGCAGCCACGACAGGTCCACCAGTACGTCGGCCAGCGCGTCCCAGTTCCCGCCGAACCACTCCGGCGCCCGCAGGGCGTCCGCGCACCGCCGCATCAGCGCGGCCTTGCTCCGTACGCCGTCCAGGTCCAGCCGTACGACGGCCCAGCCCGCTTCCTCGGCGGCGGCCAGCGCTGGGGCGAGCGGCTGCGGGTCCAGGCTCATCGGAGAACCGCCTTGAAGGTCTGGTAGTGGTCGTCCGTGTAGTAGAACTCCCCGCCCCCGCCGGTCACGATCCGACGGGCCCCGCGGTCGCGTTCGCCCGGGGTCCGCACGGTGAACTCGTGGTAGTAGCCGCGTTTCTGCTTCGGCAGGACCTTCTCGAAGTTCCCGAAGACGGTCCCGTCCTGCCGGTACGCGTACGGCCCGCCCCTGTCGATCAGGGCCAGGACCTCGCGCGCCTGCTGCGGCAGCGCGTCGGCCCGCACGGTGGCCATCCCCGCGGCCCACCCGGGGGCGTCGCGGGCACCCGCGCTGGCACCCGTACCCGCGCTGGCGGCGGGCGGCGGGGCGGCCTTCCCGCCGCAGCCCGCCGCACCGACCAGTACGGCGCACAGGAACAGAGCCCCCAGCACACGCAGGAGCGACCGGGGCACGTTCCGAAGGATCATGCACCGATCGTGCCAAATATCCGATTCGCTCGCGAATCGCCTGATGGCGTCAGAACCCTGGCGGGCTCAGAGCACGGACATCTTGGTGTACGGACTCAGGATTCGTTTCTGGACCGACCCGAAGTCGACGAGGACGGCGATCCCCTCCTCGATCCCGACGACACGGCCGAGGCCGTGCTCGTCGTGACTCACCCGGTCGCCGACGCTGAACTGCCGGAGCGGCGGTTCCACGGGGGCCTTGAACGGGCTGGACGGCAAATGGCGGCGAGGTACTGCTGACTTAGTCATCGAAGCCAGTATGCGCCCCCGGGGCCGCCCCGCGGTCCGCTGTTCGGGTCTCGATTCCGGCACCATCCGCACCACCGGCCGGCGCGGCCGCCCCGTCAGTCGTCCGGGTCGGCCCGGTCGAGCGCCGGACGCAGCCCCGGAGCGGACTCGGTGAGCAGGTAGTCCGCGACGGCCGTGTCCGTGACGAGGCTGGTCACCAGCCCGGAGCGGAGCACCGCCCCGATCGCGGAGGCCTTGCGCAGGCCGCCCGCGATGGCCACCACCTCGGGGATCCGGCGCAGCCGGTCCGCCTCGACGGTGATGCACCGCTCGCCGAGGTCGCGCCCGACCCTGCGGCCTTCCGAGTCGAAGAGGTGTGCGGACATCTCCGCCGCGACGCCGAGGGAGGCGTAGTGCGCCCGCTCCTCGTCGGTCAGCATGTCGTGGACGGTGGAGATGCCGGGCTCCCAGGAGCCGATCGAGACGGCGGCGACCGTCACCTTGTCGAAGTACTCGAAGGCCCGCGCGATGCCCGTCTGGCTGCGCAGGGCGGCCGCGGTCGCCGGATCCGGCAGCAGCATCGGGGCGTAGATCGGGTGCGCGTCCCCGCCGGAGACCTGCGCGGCCCGGCGGACGGCCTCCACGGAACCGCGCTCGGCCGTCCCGGCGTCGTACACGCCGGTCAGCTGGACCACGGTGCAGGGGGGCAGCCGGTGCAGGGAGGCGGCCATGTGGATGGTGGAACGCCCCCACGCCAGCCCCAGCACGTCGCCCTCGTTGACGAGCTCGCCGAGCAGGTCGGCGGCGACCGCGCCGAGGTTCTCCGGGTCCGGAGCGTCCTCGGTGGCGTCGGCCGGCGACTCCACCACGACCGCGTGCCGCAGCCCGTACCGGGCACGGAGCGCGTCGGAGCGCTCCGCGTCCAGTTCGGCCGGCACCCGGATCTCGATGCGTACGAGGTCGCGTTCGAGGGCGGTCTCCAGGACCCGCGCCACCTTGAAGCGGCTCACGCCGAACTCCTCGGCGATCTGGATCTTGGACTTGCCCTCCAGGTAGAAGCGACGGGCCATGGCCGCCGCCTGCACCAGCTCCGCGGGTCCCATCCGCAGGGCTGACCGTCCCGCCGACATTGCAGACACCGCGTTCTCCTCACTGCTGTTCACACTGTCGTGTTCACACTCTCGACTCGCCGTTCATCCTGTCAGATCCGACGGCCGTTGATCAGCCTGGACGGCTTCCGTTCACCGAGCTGTTCATCAAGCCTCGCTCAGTGGTCGCACGCCCAGGGGGCGGCGGCGATCGCCGCACCCGCCTGCTCACGCAGGGTCCGCACCGCGGCGGCCGGGTCGACGGCCCCGTAGACCGCGCTGCCCGCGACGAACACGTCGGCGCCGGCCTCCGCGACCCGCTCGATGGTGGAGGCCGAGACCCCGCCGTCGACCTGGAGCCACAGCTCCAGCCCGTGCTTGGCGATCAGCTCCCGGGTCCGGCGGACCTTGGGGAGCATGATGTCGAGGAAGGACTGGCCGCCGAAGCCCGGCTCGACCGTCATGATCAGCACCATGTCGAGCTCGGGGAGGATGTCCTCGTACTGCTCGATCGGGGTGCCGGGCTTGAGCGCCATCGCCGCGCGGGCCCCCTTCGCCCGGATCTCCCGCGCGAGGCGCACCGGTGCCGCGGCGGCCTCGGCGTGGAAGGTGACGGAACCGGCGCCGGCCTCCACGTACTGCGGCGCCCAGCGGTCCGGGTCCTCGATCATCAGATGCAGGTCCAGCGGGATGTCCGTGGCGCGGCTCAGGGACTCCACGATCGGGACGCCGAGGGTGAGGTTCGGGACGAAATGGTTGTCCATGACGTCGACGTGCAGCCAGTCGGCCCCCTCGACGGCCCGCGCCTCCTCGGCGAGGCGGGCGAAGTCGGCGGACAGGATGCTGGGATTGATCTGAACGGCCATGCCCCCAAGCCTGCCATGCCCTCCGGCCACTTCCGGCCACGGCCCCGGAACTCGGGCGACCCGCCCGCGGGGCGGCCCGACCGCGCGGTGGATCCGCGATATAGACCGCCCCTACACGATGCACCCCGGGGGACGTCGGACGAACAGACAGGACGGGGTGGCGAGGCCGTGTACCGGAACGACCGGATCCAGCAGGACGGGCAGCAGCGGGCGCTCACGGCGGGGCAGCTCTCCGTCTGGTACGGCCAGCAGCTGGAGCCGGAGAGCGCCGCTTACCAGACGGGCGAGTACCTGGAGATCACGGGTGCGTTCGACCCGGAACTCTTCGCCCGCGCGCTGCGTCGCGCCGTGGCCGAGTCCGAGTGCATGCACCTGGTCTTCGACCGGGAGGCCGGCGGCGGCGTGACCCAGCGCGTGGAGGTCACCGAGGACTGGCCGCTGCACATCGTGGACGTGAGCGGCGAGACGGACCCGCGCGCCGCCGCCGTACGGTGGATGCGCGAGGACCTGGCCGGACCCGGCGGCCTCGCCCGCCCGCTGTTCACCGAGGCGCTCTTCCGGGAGTCCGAGGACCGGCACCTGTGGTACCACCGCATCCACCACATCGCCGTCGACGGGCTCAGCGGCGCGGTCATCGCGAAGCGGGTCGCCGGGGTCTACAACGCCCTCCTGGCCGGCGGCTCCGTCGAGGAGGGCGCCCTCGCGCACCACGAGGTCCTGGTGGCCGCCGACGCCGCCTACCGGGCCGGCGAGGACCACCGCGCCGACGCGGAGTACTGGCACGGAGTCCTCGCCGGACGCCCGGAGGCGGTCACCCTGAGCGGGCGCCGCCCGCTGCGCGACCTCCGGCCGCCCCTGCGGCACCTCGAACGGATCGGGGCGCGGGAGGCCGGGGCCCTGAAGGAGGCCGCCCGCGGCTTCCGCACGAGCCTGTCGGGCCTGGTCATCGCCGCCACGGCCGTCTACCTGCACCGGATGACGGGAGCCGGGGACCTGGTGCTCGGCATGCCCGCCCCGGGCCGGACCGGCGCGGCCGCGAAGGCCGTCCCGGGCATGACGTCCAACATCCTGCCGATCCGCCTCCGGGTGGATTCCGACACCTCCCTCGGCGACCTGTTCCGGCAGGTCGCCGACACCGTACGGGGCGCCGTGCGCCACCAGCGCCACCGCTACGAGGACCTCGCGCGGGACTTGCGCACCGCCGACACCGGGGCCCTGTTCGGGCCGGTGGTGAACGTGGTCTCGTACGACTACGGGGTGCGCTTCGGCGACTGCCCGGTGGTCCCCCGCGGCCTGGCCACCGGGCCGGTCGACGACCTGAGCGTCAACGTCTACGACCGCGCGCACGACGGCGGCGTGGAGTTCGCCTTCGACGCCAACCCCGCCCGCTACGCGCCGGAGGCCACCGCCGCCCACGCCCGCCGCTTCCTCGCCCTCCTGGACTGGTTCGCCGACGCCTCCCGGGAGGACCGGATCGGGGACGCGGACCTGCGCTTCCCCGAAGAACGCGCGGCCCTGACCGCCGAGCTGGACGCGGTGGGCCGGCGACCGCGGGGCGCCACGCGGACCCTGGTGGAGCTGTTCGAGGAACGGGCGGCAGCCTCCCCCGGGCCCGTCGCCGTGGTCTTCGGCGAGGAACACCTCACCTACGCCGAACTCGACACCCGCGCCAACCGCCTCGCCCGCGCCCTCACCACCCGCGGCATCGGCCCCGAAGACCGCGTCGCCGTCGCCCTGCCCCGGTCCACAGAACTCGTCACCGCACTACTGGCCACCCTCAAAGCCGGAGCCGCGTACGTTCCCCTCGACCCGGAATACCCCGCCGACCGACTCGCCTACATGCTCGACGACGCCACCCCGGCCGCCCTGATCACCACCACCACCCTCACCGACACCATCCCCGAACGCGGCGTCCCCCGACTCCACCTCGACCACCCCACCCTCACCGAAGAACTCACCCACCACTCCCCCCACCACCTCACCGACACCGAACGCACCACACCACTACTCCCCGAACACCCCGCCTACCTCATCTACACCTCCGGCTCCACCGGCCGCCCCAAAGGCGTGGTCGTCCAGCACGGCAACGTGGTGCGCCTCTTCCAGGAGACGGACCCCTGGTTCCGTTTCGGCCCCCGGGACGTGTGGACCTGGTTCCACTCCTTCGCCTTCGACTTCTCCGTCTGGGAGCTGTGGGGCGCGCTGCTGTACGGCGGCCGGCTCGTCGTCGTCCCCTTCGACGTGAGCCGTACGCCGTCGGAATTCCTCGCGCTCCTGGTCCGCGAGGGGGTCACCGTGCTGAACCAGACCCCCTCCGCCTTCCACCAGCTGATGCGCGCGGACGAGGAGGACCCCGAGCTGGGCCGGCGCCTCGCCCTGCGCACCGTCGTCTTCGGCGGGGAGGCCCTCGACCCGGCCCGGCTGGCCCCCTGGTACGTCCGGCACGCGCAGGACGCGCCGACGCTGGTCAACATGTACGGGATCACCGAGACGACCGTGCACGTCACCCACCGCCCGCTCACCGCGGCCGACGCCGAGGCGGCCGCGGCCGCCGCCGAGGCCGGTACCGCCTCCGGCGGCCCGATCGGCCGGGGCATCCCCGACCTGGGCGTGCTGGTCCTCGACGGGAACCTGCGGCCCGTCCCCACCGGGGTGGCCGGCGAGCTGTACGTCACCGGCGCCGGACTCGCCCGCGGCTACCTGAACCAGCCCGCCCTGACGGCGCAGCGGTTCCTCCCCTCCCCCTTCGGGGCGCCGGGCGGGCGCATGTACCGCACGGGCGACCTGGCACGGCGCGGCGCCGACGGGGAGCTGGAGTTCCTGGGCCGGGCCGACGACCAGGTCAAGATCCGCGGGTTCCGCATCGAGCCCGGCGAGATCGAGACGGTCCTCGTCGGCCACCCCGACCTCGCGGAGGCCGCCGTGGTCGTCCGCGAGGACCGTCCGGGCGACCCCCGGCTCGTCGCCTACGTGGTGCCGGGCGAGCGTGCGCGCACCTCAGGGACGACCTCCGGGACGACCTCCGGCACGGCCCTGCGCTCGTTCCTGCTGGACTTCCTGCCGGACCACATGGTCCCGGCGGCGTACGTCACCCTCGACGCGCTGCCCCTGACCGTCAACGGGAAGCTGGACCGGCGCGCCCTGCCCGCCCCCGGCCCCGTGTCCGCCGAAGTGTCCGCCGAACCGGGCCGGGGCCCGCGCGACGCCCGCGAGGAGGCCCTGTGCGCCGCCTTCGCCGAGGTCCTCGGCGTGGAGCGGGTCGGCATCGACGACTCCTTCTTCGCACTGGGCGGGCACTCCCTGTCGGCGGTCTCCCTGGTGGAGCGCCTGCGCGCCCGGGGCGTGAGCATCGACGTGCGGACCCTGTTCACCGCGCCGACGGTGGCGAGCCTGGCCGCCGCGGCCGGCCGCGCGGCCGTCACCGTCCCGCCGAACGGCGTCCCGGCCGGGGGCACGGACACCCTCACGCCCCCGATGGTGCCGCTGGTCGACCTGGACGAGGAGCAGCTGGCGCGGGTGGCCGCCGCCGTCCCCGGCGGTGCGCGCAACATCGCGGACGTGTACCCGCTGGCACCGCTCCAGGAGGGGATCTTCTTCCACCACCTGCTGGGCGCGGAGGGCGCCGGGAGCGCGGAGGGCGCCCACGGGGACCCGTACGTCATCTCGGCGGTCTTCGGCATCGGCACGCGCGTCGAACTCGACGGGTTCGTGTCGGCGCTGCGCCGGGTGGTGGAGCGCCATGACGTCTTCCGGACCGCGGTGGTGTGGGACGGCCTCCCCGAGCCCGTCCAGGTGGTGCTGAGGGACGCGCCCCTGCGCGTGACGGAGGTCCCGCTGTCCACGACGGGGGACGCGGCCGTCGAGGAGCTGCGGACGCGCTGGAACGGGCCGATGGACCTCGCCCGCGCCCCGCTGCTCGACCTGCACGTCGCCCGTGACGCGGGCGCGGACCGCTGGCTGGTGCTGTACCGCTTCCACCACCTCATCGGCGACCACACCTCGCTGGACGTGGTCGCCCGCGAGGTGGGCGCCCTGCGCGCCGGGCGCGGGCGGGAGCTGGCCGCGCCGCTGCCCTTCAGGGACTTCGTGGCCCAGACCCGGCTGCGCGTCTCCCGGGAGGAGCACGAGGCCCACTTCCGGGCGCTGCTCGGGGACGTCACCGAGCCGACCGCCCCGTACGGGGTGCTGGACGTCCAGGGGGACGGCAGCGCCGTCGCCGAGGTGTCCGTGCCGGTGGATCCCGAGCTGGGCGAGCGGGTCCGGAAGGTGGCCCGTGAGCTGGGGGTGAGTCCCGCCACGGTGTTCCACGTCGCGTGGGCGCGGGTCGTGGCGGCGCTGTCGGGCCGGGACGACGTGGTGTTCGGCACGGTGGTGTTCGGCCGGCTCCAGGCGGGCGCGGGCGCGGACCGGGTGCCGGGGCTGTTCATCAACACCCTGCCCGTACGGGCGGACGTGGCCGGGGTCTCGGTGGCGCAGGCGGCCCACGCGATGCGCCGCCGGCTGGCCGACGTACTGGTCCACGAGCACGCGCCGCTGACCCTGGCGCAGCGGGCCGGAGCCGTCGACCCGCAGTTGCCGCTGTTCACCACGCTCTTCAACTACCGCTACAGCACGGCGTCGGACGGTGCGGAGCCGGCCGCCCCGCCGATCGACGGCGTCGAGTGGCTGCACGCGGCGGAGCGCACCAACTATCCGCTCACGGCGGCCGTGGACGACCTGGGCTCGGCCTTCCACCTGATGGTCCAGGCGACCGCGCCCATCGACCCGGAGGTGGTCTGCGGCTACCTGCGCGCCACCCTGGAGCGGCTGACGGCGGCCCTCGCGTCGGCGCCCGACTCCCCGCTGCGGGAGGTCGACGTGGTCTCGCGGCAGGAGTGGGAGAGGCTCACGGCAGGCGGGGACCCGTCGGGGCCGGCCTTCGTGCCCGACCACCGGGCGCTGGTGGAGCTGTTCGAGGAACGGGCGGCAGCCTCCCCCGGGGCCGTCGCCGTGGTCTTCGGCGAGGAACACCTCACCTACGCCGAACTCGACACCCGCGCCAACCGCCTCGCCCGCGCCCTCACCACCCGCGGCATCGGCCCCGAAGACCGCGTCGGCGTCGCCCTGCCCCGGTCCACAGAACTCGTCACCGCACTACTGGCCACCCTCAAAGCCGGAGCCGCGTACGTTCCCCTCGACCCGGAATACCCCGCCGACCGACTCGCCTACATGCTCGACGACGCCACCCCGGCCGCCCTGATCACCACCACCACCCTCACCGACACCATCCCCGAACGCGGCGTCCCCCGACTCCACCTCGACCACCCCACCCTCACCGAAGAGCTCACCCACCACTCCCCCCACCACCTCACCGACACCGAACGCACCACACCACTACTCCCCGAACACCCCGCCTACCTCATCTACACCTCCGGCTCCACCGGCCGCCCCAAAGGCGTGGTCGTCCAGCACCACAGCCTCGTGAACATGACCCACGCGGCGATCGACGCCAACCGGATCACCCCGCGGGGGCGGGTGCTCCAGTTCGCCTCCCCGAGCTTCGACGTCGCCACCATGGAGGTGTGGATGACCCTGCTCGCCGGGGCCCGTCTGGTCATGGCACCGGCCGCCGAACTGCTGCCGGGCGAGGGCCTGGTGACCCTGCTGAAGCGCCACGCGATCACCCACGCGGGCATTCCGCCCGTGGTCCTCGCCGCGCTCCCCGCCGACGCCCTGCCGGCCGGGATGACGCTGGTCGTGGGCGGCGAGTCCTGCACCCCGGCGCTGGTGGAGCAGTGGTCGGCGGGCCGCCGCATGATCAACCAGTACGGTCCGACGGAGACCACCATCTGCGCCACCATGAGCGGCCCGCTGTCCGGGGCCGTATCGCCCCCCATCGGCCGGCCCATCGCCGGGACACGGGTGTTCGTCCTCGACGCCGCCCTGCGGCCGGTGCCGGCCGGGGTGCCGGGCGAGCTGTACATCGCCGGTGTGGGCCTCGCCCGCGGCTACCTGAACCGCCCGGACCTGACGGCGCAGCGCTTCCTCCCCTCCCCCTTCGGGGCGCCGGGCGAGCGCATGTACCGCACCGGCGACCTGGGCCGGTGGAACGCCGACGGGGAGCTGGAGTTCCTCGGCCGCGCCGACAACCAGGTCAAGATCCGCGGGTTCCGCATCGAACTCGGCGAGATCGACGCCGTACTGGCCGGGCACCCGGGCGTCGACCGGGCCGCCGTGGTGGTCCGCGAGGACCGCCCCGGCGACAGGCGGCTCGTCGCCTACGTGGTCCCGGCCGGGGACCGCCTCCCGGACGCCGACCCGGACGCCGACCCGGGCGCGGTGTCCGCCGCCGCGCTGCGCCGCATCCTGGAGGGCTTCCTGCCGGCCCACATGGTCCCGTCCGCCTTCGTGTTCCTGGACGGACTGCCGGTGACCTTCAACGGGAAGCTCGACCACAAGGCGCTCCCGGTGCCCGACCACACCCCCGCCGCCACGGGCCGCGCGCCCGTCACCGAGCTGGAGACCCGGCTGTGCGCGGTGTTCGCCGAGGTGCTCGCGGTGTCCGGGGTCGCGGCGGACGAGGACTTCTTCGCGCTGGGCGGGCATTCCCTGCTGGTGGTCCGGCTGCTGGCGAGGGTGTCGGCGGAACTGGGCGTACGCGTCGGGGTGCGCGAGTTCCTCGCGGCGCCCACCGCAGGGGACCTGGCCGCCCTGGTCGAGGACCGCCGGGCGGGCCGCACCCGCGGCCCGGTCGCCGTGGCCGGCGACGCCGACGCGTGGCTCGACCCGGGGCTGCACTTCCCCATGCCGGCCCCCGACGGGGACGGCCGGGAGCCCCGCCGGATCCTCCTCACCGGGGCCACCGGGTTCGTCGGCGCCTTCCTGCTGCGGGAGCTGCTGGCGCGGACCGCGCGGACCGGCACCGAGCTGCTCTGCCTGGTCCGGGGGGAATCACCGGCGGCGGCCCGCGCCCGGGTGAACGCGGTCGCCGTCTCCTACGGCCTGGGGCCCCTCGCGGACGACCCGCGCGTGCGGGTCCTGCCCGGCGACCTGGCCCGTCCGTCGCTCGGCCTCGACGCGCGGACCTGGCGGGAGCTGGCGCACGGCGAGGGAGCGGTGGACGCGATCGTCCACTCGGGCGCCCACGTCCACCACCTCTCCCCGTACGAGCGGCTGAAGGCGGCGAACGTCGACGGGACGCGGGAGCTGCTGCGGCTCGCGGCGGAGGGCGGCGCCACGCGCGTGCACCACCTCTCCTCCCTGGGCCTCTTCCGCGCCGGAGCGGAGCCCCGGCTGATCACCGAGGACTCCGACACGGCGGGCGAGAGGCACCCGCTCGCGGACGGCTACGCCGCCGGCAAGTGGGTCGCCGACCGGATGGTGGGGCACGCCGTCGCCCGGGGGGCCGACGCCCGTGTCTACCGGCTCGGCCGCGTCTGGGCCGATTCCCGCCACGGGGCGATCAACCCGGACGACATGTACTGCCGCCTGCTGACCACCTGCGCCGCGCTCGGCAGCGTCCCGCGCGACGCGGTGGCGTGGGCGGACCTGCTGCCCGCGGACGTCGCGGCGCGCGCCCTGGCCGCCCTGGTCCTCGACCGGGAGCCCACCGCCGCCACCGGCACGGCCGGCGTCCGCCACCTCCACCACGTCCGTCCGGTCCACGCCCTGGACTTCCTCCGCGTGTACGACTCCCTGCACGGGACGCACACCCGGGAGGTCCCGCTCGGGGAGTGGCTGCGCGCGCTCCGGGATGCCGGCGAGGCGGGCCGGGAGCTGCCCTTCCTGCCCTATCTGGACGCGTTCGAGGAGTACGCCCGCGCCCTGGCGGCGGGGCCCGTCCCGGCCGTCGACACCTTCCGCAGCCGGCGGACCGCGGAGCGGCTGGCAGCCCTCGGGGTGACGGTCCCGGAGATCGACGAGGCGATGATCACCGCGTTCTGGCGCCGCCTGGCCGCCACCGGCGACCTCGCGTAGGACGCCGATGGGCCGCACCGGGAGCCCGGTGCGGCCCATCGGCCCGGGGCGTGGCTACGCCGTGCGGCGCAGCAGGGCGAGGTACATCGCGTCCGTGCCGTGCAGGTGCGGCCACAGCTGGACGTCGGGGCCGTCGCCGAGGGCGGGGACGCCCTCCATGTACGGGCGGGCGTCGATCAGTTCGGCCGACACCGCCCGGGCACCGGCGCCCCGGCCCTTGAGGACGTCGTCCACGACCACCCGGGTCTCCGCCAGGTGCGGGGAGCAGGTCGCGTATCCCACGACGCCGCCGACGCGCACCGCGGCGAGCGCCTCGCGCAGCAGCCCGCGCTGGAGCGGCGCGAAGCCCTCCAGGTCCTCGGGGCGCCGCCGCCAGCGGGCCTCGGGACGGCGCCGCAGCGCGCCCAGGCCGGAGCAGGGCACGTCCACCAGCACCCGGTCGAAGGACCCCGGCAGCCACGGGGGCCGGGTGCCGTCGGCCGCGATGACCTGGTACGGGCCCGGGTTCCCGGCGAGCGCGCGCTCCACGAGCCGGGCCCGGTGGGGCTGCTTCTCGGAGGCCAGCAGGAAGGCTCCGCGCCGCGCGGCCAGCGCGCCCAGCAGCGCCGCCTTGCCGCCGGGACCGGCGCAGCCGTCGAGCCAGCGCGCGTCGCGCCCCTCGACGGGCACCGCGGCGAGGGCCATCGCCACCAGCTGGCTGCCCTCGTCCTGGACGCCGGCGCGCCCCTCGCGGACGGCCTCCAGCGCGCCCGGCTCACCGCCCTCGGCCATCCGCACCGCGTACGGGGACCAGCGCCCCGGCAGCGCCGAGTCCTCGCCGACGGCCTCCAGCAGCTCCTCGGGCGTCGACCGGCCCGGACGGGCCACCAGCGTGACCTCGGGCCGCTCGTTGTCGGCTTCGAGCAGGTCCTCGATCCCCGCGCGGCCTCCGCCCAGGGCGTCCCACAGGGCGCTGACGACCCAGCGGGGGTGGGAGTGGTAGACCGCGAGGTGTTCCTCGGCGTCGTCCTCGTACGGCGGGGCGACCCGCTCCAGCCAGCCGTCGAGGTCGTGCGCGGAGATCTTGCGGAGCACGGCGTTCACGAACTTGGCGCGGCCGTCGCCGAGCACCACGCGGGCCAGCTCGACGCTGGCCGAGACCGCGGCGTGCGTGGGGATGCGGGTGCCGAGCAGCTGGTGGGCGCCGAGCGAGAGCACGTCCAGCACCGGCGGGTCGACCTCGCGCAGCGGCCGGTCGATGCAGGCTTTGATCACCGCGTCGTAGGTGCCCTGGCGGCGCAGGGTGCCGTAGACCAGCTCGGTGGCCAGGGCCGCGTCGCGCGCCTGGAAGCTCTCGTCCTGGCGGGCCTTCTTCAGCAGCGGCGGCAGCACGAGGTTGGCGTAGGCGTCGCGCTCGTCCACCGCCCGCAGCACCTCGAAGGCCAGCATCCGGACGGGGTCCTTCTGGGGCCGGCGGTACGGCTTGGCCGGCCGGCCGCCCTGCTTGCCGGACGGCTTGCCGGCGCCTGCGGCGGCGGGACGACGACGGGGCTGTTCGCTCACGTGAAAGGTGCTCCGGGGTTACGAGGTACTGCGGTCGTGGGTCAGGGGGTACTGCCGGGCCCGCGCGGGGCGGACCCGTCGCGCAATCAGCCTACGTCGGCCGCGCCCAGGCGCTCGCCGGGAGCGATCCGCACCCCGCGGGCCCAGTCGGCGCCCTTCATCGGCTTCTTGCCCTGCGGCTGCACCCACAGCAGCTCGACGGCGTGCGAGCCGGTACCGACGTACACGTTGTTCTTGGCCGGGGCCAGCACGCCCGGCGCGAGGTCGGTGCGGTCGGCGACCAGCCCGACGGAGATCAGCTTGAGCCGCTCGCCGCGGAAGACGGTCCACGCGCCCGGGGCGGGCGTGCAGCCGCGCACCACGCGGTCCGCGCGCAGCGCGGGGGCGTTCCAGTCGACGCGCGCGTCCTCGACCGTGATCTTCGGCGCGAGCGAGATCCCGTCGGCGGGCTGCGGGACGGCGCGCAGGGTGCCGTCCTCGATGCCGTCCATGGTCGCGGACAGCAGTCCGGCGCCGGCGAAGGCGAGCCGGGTCAGCAGGTCGCCACTGGTGTCGCTCGGGCGGATCTCCTCGGTGAGCACCCCGAAGACGGGGCCGGTGTCCAGCCCCTCCTCGATGCGGAAGGTGGAGGCGCCGGTGACCTGGTCCCCCGCCATGATCGACTGCTGGACGGGGGCCGCGCCGCGCCAGGCGGGGAGCAGGGAGAAGTGCAGGTTGACCCATCCCTCGCGGGGGATGTCCAGGGCGCTCTTGGGGAGCAGCGCCCCGTAGGCGACGACCGGGCAGCAGTCCGGGCCGATCTCGCGCAGCCGGGCCTGGAACTCCTCGTCGCGCGGCCGCGCGGGCTTGAGCACCTCGATCCCGGCTTCCTCGGCGCGCTCGGCGACCGGGCTGGCGACGAGCCGGCGACCGCGGCCGGCCGGGGCGTCGGGGCGGGTGATGACGGCGGCGACCTCGTGCCGCCCGGAGGCGATCAGGGCGTCCAGGGCGGGCACGGCGACCTCGGGGGTGCCTGCGAAGACGAGCTTCACTGGGGTCCTACCTCGCTATCTCGGCTGTCAGCAGCGCACCAGTCTATGGGGCCCGCCCCCGCCCGCCCACCTGCGGTGCCGAGGGGGGCGTACGCACACACGCGCGCCTCTCGCATATGCCGACACGCCCCCGGTGCGTGACTTCCTCGCGGTATGGCGCGTTGGTCAAGGCAGATTGACCGAAACGGGCCGCGAACGAGAACGGTGTCTGCGGCCCGATCCGCTCTCCAGCACCGGTTCGAGAGGCTTCTTCATGGCCGACCACGCCACTCATGACGCCCAAGCACGGGCCAGCCTGCACCTCCTCGTGCGGGACATCGAGCGGGTTCGCCGACAGGTGGACGCTCTGCGCACCCTCACCGCCCAGCTCGGCAACGTGTACCGCCCGCGCCGCTCCGGGCCGTCCACGGGCTTCGTCGTCTACGGCCGGGCCCCCGCACCCACCGTCCGGCTCGCCCAGGAGCTGCGGGACAGCGTCGAGACGCTGGTCACCGCGGCGGTGGACTTCGACCGCTCGCTCGGCTTCTCCTGGGACGCGGTCGGCTCCGCGCTCGGCGTCACCAAGCAGGCCGTGCACCGCCGCTACGGGGCACGCCGCGCGCAGGCCGCCGAAGCCGCGGAGCCGCCGGCCGAGGGCACCACGACCCGGACGCTCGGTCCGCTGCCCACCATCCCGGCGGCCCGCTCGGTCCCCCCGCAGCCCGTGCGCGAGGACACCCAGGCCGCCGCCGCCCCGGCAGTCCGCCAGTCGGCGTTCCCGGGACCCCGCAACGGCTGATCCCGTCCGCGCCGCCGGGACGCCGACCCCCGACGGCACCGACCCCGCGGGGCGCGTCGTACACCCGCCCTCCGCCCCTTCCCCGCGGCTCCCCGCGCCGGCGGGGGGGGGGGGGCCGGCCCGGGGGCCCGGGGGGGGCCAGAGCGGGGGCGCGGGCG